>JACRLS010000298.1 GCA_016235225.1 Nitrospirota bacterium
AATTGGTGACGTGGATTCAGCAGGCCCGGGGGGAGTTCGATGCCCTCGTCATCAATCCCGCCGGGTATACGCACACCAGTATCGCCATCCGGGATGCCATTGCGGGAGTGGACATTCCCACGGTTGAGGTGCATCTCTCCACTATCTATAAGCGGGAACCCTTCCGACATGTGTCTTATATCGCTCCCGTTGCGATCGGACAGGTCTCCGGGTTCGGCCCGGCGGGCTATGTGTTGGGCATGCAGGGGTTATTGACCCATCTTCGGAATGGACGGCCTGCCGCCCATCGGCCCACGAAGCGAACCAGAAGGAGCCACACAACGTGATTTCGACCGCAGATTTTCGAAATGGAACCAGACTTGAGATCGACGGGGATCCCTACTATATCGTGGAATTTCAGCACGTGAAGCCGGGTAAAGGCGGAGCCGTTGTCCGGACCAAGCTCAAGAACTACCGGACCGGCAGTGTGGTGGATCGGACGTTCCGTTCCGGCGAGCGATTCGCGGAGCCCGATCTGGAAGAGCGCGACATGCAGTTTCTGTATGCGTCCGGTGAATCCTATACCTTCATGGATACGGAGACCTACGAGCAGTTCGCCTACGACAAGAATCAGCTGGGGGAGAATGCGGATCTGCTCAAGGAGGACATGACGGCCAAGATCCTGGTCTACCACCACAAGCCGATTGCGGTGGAGCTGCCTATTTTTGTCGAGCTGAAAGTGGTGGACGCGGATCCGGGCATTCGGGGCGACACGGCCTCGGGCGGGACCAAGCCGGCCAAGGTTGAGACGGGCGCCACGATCAAGGTGCCGCTCTATCTGGAGATCGGGGAAGTCATCAAGATCGATACGCGAACCAGAGAATACGTGGAGCGAGTGCGGTGAAGAAATCGCGTCCGGGAGCCAAGGGAAAGCGCGCGACGACAGGGCTCACGCCTGTTTCTGGTCCCACGCCGGCCCGAGGGAGACTGGGTGTGGCGGCGTCCTCGCCGCTGGGCGTGCCGCAAGCCGAGATCCAGGACCTGATTGAGCTGTTGAAGCGGAACAACCTGGCTGAGATCGAGCTGGAGCGGGCCGGCGTGAGAGTGCGGCTCCGTCGGGATCTGGCTCCCTTGACGACGGCGGCGCATGGGGAGGCGCTCACGGCCCCCCAGGACGTCCGGCCCAATGAAGTGCCCGCTGAGAACGCCCCCCAGGACACTTCCGGCATGGTGACCATCACCTCGCCGATCGTGGGGACCTTCTATCGCTCCCCGTCTCCTGATGCCGATCCCTACGTCGAAGAAGGCGACCTGGTCAAGAAAGGACAGGTCCTCTGTATCGTGGAAGCCATGAAATTGATGAATGAGATCGAATCGGAACTCGACGGCAAGATCGTCAAGATTCTCGCCGACAGCACCAAGGCAGTTGAATTCGCGCAACCCCTCTTCCTGATTGATCCCAACGCGACGGCCTGATCGGGATCGTCGCAGGCAGGTCACCGACCGTGTTCAAGAAGATCCTCATTGCCAATCGGGGAGAAATCGCCCTCCGCATTATCCGGGCCTGTCGGGAGCTGGGCATCAGGACCGTCGCCATCCATTCGGATATCGATGCGACCAGCCTCTATGTCCGTGCGGCGGACGAGCGGGTCTGCGTGGGCCCGGCCGATGCGTCCCTCAGCTATCGGAACATCCCCAATGTCCTCAGCGCGGCGGAAGTCACCGGGGCGGACGCCATCCACCCCGGCTACGGATTTCTGGCCGAGAACGCCCACTTCGCCGAGGTCTGCGAGTCCATCGGGATCAAGTTCATCGGCCCGAGTTCGGAAACCATCTCCCTGCTGGGCGACAAGTCCAAGGCCAAAGAGCTCATGATCAAGAAGGGGATTCCCACGATGCCGGGAAGCCCCGGCGAGCTGAAGAGCGAGGCAGAGGCGTTGGAGGCGGCCAAGAAGGTCGGCTTCCCCGTGATCATCAAGGCCTCGGCCGGAGGCGGGGGCCGTGGGATGCGGGTCGTCAATAAAGAAGATGAGCTGGTGCGCGCCTTCCAGTCGGCCCAAGCAGAAGCCAAATCGACCTTTGGACACGACGGCGTCTACTTGGAAAAGTTCTTCATTGAACCGCGCCACATCGAAGTGCAGATCCTGGCCGATGAAAAGGGCCGGGTCGTCTACCTCGGAGAGCGGGACTGCTCCATTCAACGGCGCTATCAGAAGCTGATCGAGGAAACACCGTCGCCGGCCGTCGATGAGCGCCTGCGGCGTGAGATCGGTCGCGTGGCCGTGGAGGCCGTTCGGGCCGCCCACTACCGGAACGCCGGGACCGTGGAGTTTCTCGTCGACAAGGATCACAACTTCTATTTCATGGAGGTCAACACGCGGATTCAGGTGAAGCATCCGGTCACGGAAATGGTGACCGGGATCGATCTGATCAAGGAGCAGATCCGCGTGGCCGCGGGCCTGCCGCTGGCCTTCCGGCAGCAGGATATCGAGATCGCCGGACACAGTTTCGAATGCCGCATCAATGCGGAAGACCCGGAGAAGTTCACGCCCTGTCCCGGCCTGGTGAAGAAGTTTCAGCCGCCGGGCGGGTTCGGGGTGCGCGTCGATTCCGCGATGGAAGCCGACACGATTGTGTCCCCGAATTACGATTCGATGATCGCCAAGCTGATCACCCATGCCCGGACCCGCGAGGAGTCGCTGGCCCGCATGCGTCGGGCGCTCGATGAGTTCGTGATCGAGGGGATCAAGACGACCATTCCGCTCCATCGCCGGATTTTCAACGACGCCGAATTCCAGAAGGGACGGGTGTCGACCGGATTTCTCGAACGCTTCCTGGCCGTCAATCCCTCGTAACGTCGTGCCTCCCGCACGGCGTCACACGATTCCTCTCAACGGGATCTATACGATCCTGGACCCCACTGCCGCCAACGGACGTCCGCTGACTGATGTGCTCCGTTGGGCGTGTGACGGCGGCGGCAGACTCTTCCAGTATCGGGACAAGCAAGCCACGGCCATGGAGGTCTATCGCACAGGGTTAGCGCTCCGCGAGCTGGCCGGCACGTTGGGGGCCTGCTTCATCGTCAATGACCGCTGCGATCTGGCCCTGGCGCTCGATGCCGACGGCGTGCATCTCGGACAAGACGACCTGCCGGTTCCGATGGCCCGGACGCTGCTTGGACCGGACCGGCTCATCGGGGTGTCGACGCATCGGCCCGCACAGGTCACACAGGCGACCCTGGAGGGGGCGGACTATCTGGGCTATGGGCCGATCTTCAGAACGGCTACGAAATCCGATCATGAACCGGTCGTCGGTATCGAAGGGCTTCGGCAGGCCCGAGGACTCACATTGTTGCCGCTCTTTGCGATCGGCGGTATCAAGCTGGATGCCGTGGCGTCGATCAAAGCAGTCGGCGCCGACGGCGTGGCGGTGATCTCGGCTATTGTGGGAGCCGCCGACGTGGTGAAGGCCGTGCGTGGATTCGTCGGTCGTTGGTCAGGATGAGTCGCCCCAGCCTGTGAATGGCGGGGTCATTGGTCAGTTGCCGAATGCCTGCCTGCCAGGATTTCCCGAGGCTCTTGAGGTAGGGGACCGGGCCGAGAACTGGGACACCGGCCCGCTCCCGGAGCAGCCGAACGGTCGACCGTTCTTGCAGTCGGCTGCGTATGCCCACGGCCGCGCTCGTTCGATTGAGCATCAGCGCAAGGATCGGTATCCGACGAGCCCGGAGCGCCTCCAGGGTTAAGAGCGCCTGGTTGATCCCTCCCAACCCCGACCGTCCCACCACCAGTACGGGTAGTTCGAGATCACCCACGAGATCGATCATGGTCGTAGTCTTGGTGACGGGGACCAGGATGCCACCGGCGCCTTCTACGAGCATGAGCGGATAGCGCCGGCGCAACGCGGCAAACGTGCGGCGGATCACGGCCGTGTGGATCGTGGCATGGGCCTGTCTGGCGGCGTGATAGGGGGCAAGCGGGGCGGGGAATCGGTAGGGACAGACCATCTCAAGAGGGGTATCGAGGCCGCAGGCGGCACGGAGCCGTGCGGCGTCGGATCGACCCGGGCGGGCAGTCGGCCACCCGGTCTCGATCGGCTTCATGGCTCCGATAGGGCGATGATCTGCGACCAGCCAGTGGGCGAGCGCGGCCGTGATGACGGTTTTGCCGACACCGGTATCCGTTCCTGTGATAAATACACCGGGACGTGACGCGTGACGCGTGACGCGTGACGGGCGAACGGATCTATTTCTCTTGTGTTCCGCGTTCATCGTTCTGCATTCATCGTTTCAGAGGATCCGGCTGTCCACGTTCCACACCTGGCCGGATGTGTCCAGGTTGCAGGCGAGTCGATAGACCGTGGCCACCACGCTGCTCAATCGGGGCGCGCGCCCGAGCAGATGGGTCTGCCGTGTGTGGGCGTCAGCCGCGACCGGCTCGGTCATCGCCGTCTGGTGCCATCCCGGAAGCACCAGGTTGACACGAATATTATGCTCCCCCCATTCCCTCGCGGCAGAGCGAACCAGTCCCATCAATCCGGCTTTCGAGGCCGCATAGGCGGTTTGTCCGGTGGAGCCCTGGAAGCCCGCGTAGGACCCCATCACGATGATGGC
>JACRLS010000312.1 GCA_016235225.1 Nitrospirota bacterium
ATCATAGACCCGCAGGGTCAGCTTCAACTCGCCCTGACTCACGATGCACGCTCCACCCGCCAGCACCCGGGCACTTCCGGTCCCGCCTCCGGTCGCCGCTTCTTCCGCAACCGGCAAGTCAAAGGAGTTCTCCGAAAGCAAAGCACCGGTCTTCAGATCGAAGGTTTTGACGAGGACGGTGGAAGAGTCATCATTCTGATAGCCGAAGGCCGTCGCCAGAATCTGGCTCGCGTCTGTGACATCTGCTGTGGATTGGGTTTCAGAAGAAGGGATCCCTGCATGAGGAGCGGGCTCACCGGCTAGCGCCGTCACCGCCATCCATCCGCTGAGGAAGAGGCTGAAGAGGCTTGTCGGGAGTGCTTGCCGATCCATGCGCCATCCCTCCGTTGATAGGACCATTGTCTATCAGGAGGCGTCGACGCAACATTCCGCGGAAGATGGTGAAGTCCTGCTGTCGGGGGAGGATGTCCGGCCGGCACATGGGGGAGGCCCCCCGTTAGGGGGGGGACAGACCACGGGTTTGAGGCAGACGGCGCGAGGTTTGAGGCCGGAACCTCAGAAGCCCGAGTCCGGCGGCCGTACGGTCCCGAACCAGCGATAGCGGTTCTTGGCCACGAGTCGATAGACCAGGACTGCCAAGCCCTTGAACATTGGGATATGGGCCAGGGCGGTCAGGACGCGGCCGCCGGGCAGGCCCGGCAACAGAGGGAGAAACGCCTCGAAGCCTCGCTGAACCTGTCCTCCGGGCCGGATGAGATAGGCCACGTCGGGGCGGCCCGTCCGGTAGCCCTCGCCCAGGCGGGATGCGGCTTCATCACTCTGGTAAGGCACGTATCGCACCGACGGATCTCGCCCGAGCCGCTCCAGCCCCTCTTTGGCCGTCACGCACAAGCGGCACTCGCCGTCATAGATAAGTATTTGCTCTGCTTGGTATACCGGCCTCGCCATCGGCTTACCCGCTCACCACCTGTTCGGCACGACCGGCTTCGGAGAGGAGCTTCTCATCTGTCCTTTACCGGGGCGATTCGGTATAGTCGTCGCCATGAAGCCGCGACGCCTGCGGCACATCGTCATAGTCCTCTTGGCCGCCCTCATGAGCTGTGCGGCCCTGCGTCCGCTGATTGTGGGCCCGGTCGCGACGACGCCGTCCGGTCAGTTGCCCGTCTGGAATATCTTTCTCTTCATCATCCCGCTCGGGCTTGGAGCCTTTCTTCTCGCCGGCGCCCGCTGGGCCCTGATGGGCGCGGTTATGTATGGGACCATCGGGCTGGCGCTGGATCTCTCGACGATCGTGCAGGAACTGACGCGAGGCGGAGGCGGAACTGCGGCGTGGGTGATGAGTCTGGTGACCGGCCTGGTGAACTTCGGCGTCATCCTAACCGCGGGTCAAGGATTCTTACGCCAGGGGGCTAACGGACCGCCTCCAGGATCCCTCCCTCCCAATCTCCCGTTCCGGCCTTCATGTTGAGCAGACTCACGCGCTGGAAGCCCGTCCGCATCAGCCAGTCTGTCACCTCGCGCACCGAGTAGGTGTTCCCCCGGTCCGTGAAGAGCAACATCGTGACCGCGAACAAATTCGCCCCCAGCGGCGCGAGCCCGTTGTGGTCGTGCAAGAACGCCTCCTGAATCAGGAGACGGCCGCCGGGCGGCAGCACGCGCGCAATCTTTCGTAGCAACTTCTGGTTCTCCGCCGGCGAGTAAATGTGAATCACGTTCGAGAGCCAGACGACGTCGTACCGGCCTGGAATCGGGGCCTTCATAAAGTCGAGCGGGAGGTAGGAGAGGTGTTGGCCCACCGGGGATTGTTCGGCGATCTCTCTGGCCACGGCGAGGGCCGGCGCGCGATCACAGACGGTGGCTCGGAGCCGCAGATTCTTTTTCAGGAAGGCCAGGGCGTAGGTGCCGGGCCCCCCGCCCAGGTCCAAGAGCGTCCGCGCCCGGAGCAAGTCGAGCTGGCGCGCGAGGCGCGGCGCCACATCCATCGAGCGATGATGCATGGCCCAGGTGAACTGCCGCCGGTAGGCCGTTTCATCCAGCTCTTCACCGGCAACGACCGGCTGCCCGAGGCACACGGAACGCGTCAGCGTGGACCAGTCATCCCATTGTCCTTGCAGCAGCTTCAGGTAGTCTCCGCGATACCCGGCATGCTTGGCGTTCAACACCGTCTCGGCAAAGAGGCTGTTCCGATACCGGCCCCTCGATTTGACCAGCAACCCCACCGCGGCCAGATTGCGGCAGAGGATTTCCAAGCCACGTGGGCTCGCGCGAAGATGACGGGCCAGGCTCGCCAGACTCCAAGTTTGCGCGCCGATGGCGGTAAACAGATCGAGGTCGAGCGCGGTCAATAGAATGCGCGGCAGCCGATAGCCGGCAATCGCGTCGCGGAAATCTTGGAACGTTCGAATGGTCGCCACAGAGTGGGCTCCGGACAAAGGTCGTCTATCCTATTTGAAAAGCCCGGCAAATTGCTGTACCCCAAAGGGGGGACGAACGGGATCGCTCAGCCGGATGGGAATGGACGAGGGGCCATCGGCCTTCCCGCCTCTTGCCGCTAGCCCCGCCCCACTGGCCTGCGCCTGAATTGCTCCCTGCACCACCGGACCGATCCGGCGACGTCTTCCGTATTCCGGAAATCCACCGCGCGCTGGAACAACGTCGCCACGTACTGATCGTTCATTTCCGTCGTTTCTTCAAACCCGGCGCCGAGCAGCGCTTTCCGCTTCTTGGTCACAGCCGGCTGCAGATAGAACTTCGCCTGTTTGGCCACTTCGTCCGACCCGAGGTCCTCGCAGGTCCCGTCCGACATCAGAGTCTTGATGTCGTCCATGTCCATCCCGATTTGGCAGATCACGCGACCGTCCGGCGTCACTTCCAAGATCCAGCCTTCCTCCTCATCCAGGCCCAAGGCCAAAGAGCCGCCCGGTTCCAGCTCGTAGAACTCCGGCTCCACGGCCTGCAGTCGAGACCGGACGGTCTCCCACGATGGTACGGCGTCCGGCGCCCCGCTCATGCGTGCGCCTCGCGCCGGGCCGCGGCCAGCTTCTGACGAAGGACGCGGAGACGGTCGGTGTTTTCCTCCAGCTTGGGCAGCCGATACTTCTGGTCCACCGAGACGACCCGCTCCAGCAGATCGGCCGCCTCGGCCAGGCAGCCCTGCTGCTCATAGCAATGGGCCATGAGATACCAGGCCCCCCCCACTCGCAGCTCGTCCTGCATCCGCTCGGCCATCGCCAAACTGGTTTGGCAACAGGCCAAGCCGTCGGCCAGACGCCCCTGCATGACCATCGTCCGGGCCATCATCCGCCAGGCATCCGCCATTCCGCCCTGATTGTCCAGACGCTTCATCAGGGTCAGCGACTGCTCGTAGTATTCCATGGCCTGTTCCATCTGCCCGTTCTCGCGCGCGACCAGCCCCAAGTCCGAAAAGAGCACGGCCTTGCCGCTCTCATCGCCGGTGCGCTGCATCAGGTCCAAGGCCTCCAAGTAATAGGCCCGCGCACGCTCCCACTCGCCGGCATCGGCGCGGAGATTACCCAGGTTCGCCAGGGTCGTGCCGATCCCCCGTTCGTCGCCCAGAATTGTCTGCAGCTCCAGGACTTCCTGGTAATAGGCCTGCGCCTGTTCGCGCCGGCCGCTCACCGCGCAGATGTTGCCGAGATTCCCCAGCGTCGACGCCAAGGCCCGCCGGTCACCGCTCAGCCGATCGCACTCCAACGCCTTGGAATAGCAGAGATAGGCGTGGGTGTAATCGCCATGCGAGAAGTGCTCATTGCCTTCGAGATTGAGCTGTTCCGAATTCGACTGTCGCATGAAGCGGGCTAGCCTTGGAGGAGTTGCTCGACAACCGTCCTGGCTCCGGTCACGATCGAGGCGCCGTCGCCGACCAGGATCGCGTCGAAATTATACTTGAGCAGACGCCGAAGCCCCTCTTTCGCTTCCCTGGTGTCTGCATACTTTTCCGCGGGGAGTAGTCGCAACGAACCAGGGGGCGCCCCGATCAAGGCATCGCCGACGATCAGCACCCCCTTCCCCTGGGGGAGAAACAGGGCTGTCTCGCCGGCCGACTTTTGATGCTGCAACTGAACGGCCCAGATCCCGCCGGGAAGCAGTTCCCCATCCCGATAGGTCTTATCCGGCTTGATCGTCATCTGCGGGGCATCCGCCTCAGGCACATAGAGGCGGCAATTGAAGGTCTTCCGGCAAGTCTCCGCCTCCCGCTCGTGATCGCGGTTGGTGATCAGCACATAGTCCACCGGACCGCCCTGCTTCATGCGCATCGCCTCCTCCTGAGGGAGCGGAGGCGGATCGATCAAGATGCGATGCTCTCCGATGGTCAGGAACAACCCGTTGAAATCGAGCTGCTTCTCTTGGGAGAACCAGGACCACTGATAGATATTGGGCAGAAGCTGTTTCAACGTATGGACCCCCACCGCGCGACAAGCGTGAAAGGCGAGACTCGCGCGACTTGCGAGATTCCTCTCAGATCGAAATCTCGACCGCGTTCCACCCTTCTTCCGCTTCTATCGCTCATTGTAGTCATGCGGCATTCCCCGCTTGTCCTGCTCGTCCCGCCTGCCCCGCTTGTCACGCCCATGTCCCTTTTTCGCTCACAAGGCCGCCACCGCGTCCTTCACCGTTTTGGTGACCGTGACCAGAATGTCCGCCTCATTCGGCAGGTCCAGAATGTCATCCTCAGGAATCGTCAGGAACTTCCGATTCGGTCCCTTGGTGAGGGAAATCAGAAACATGCTGTTGGTCGGCTTGGTGGGGATCACCACCTGCACCGCCCCATCCACGCCCTTCACCACCTCCAAAAACTTCTGCTTTCCCTCTTCGAATTCCTCACTCATGTGCTTCCTTTTCTCTCCCCCAGCGGAAGGGGACTGATCGTCCGACACAGCGGGTGGCGGCGTCCCAGGCTCGGATCGGGTGACGCTGAACGGCACCTCCTCACGCTTCGACTTCCTCATCTTTCTTGTTAAGGGTGGGCCGATTGGTCTCCACCTGCGCGCGTCCAACGAGGGGAGTCTTCGACCGCGCGTTGCGCGAGCACAGGAGACCAGCGGGCCACCCCTCTCTTCCTACACCGGGCGGGGTGCGAGCATGCCCGGGCTGGCCAGCGGCAGGACCCGCCACCTTCACATCATCCCCTTACCGCCACCCGCCAACAATTTCTCCACTTCCGCCACAATCACCTCAGGCCCCGCCAGATCCATGTTCCCCACTCGTTGCCAGCGGATCACGCCGTTCTGATCGATCACATACACGTTCGGGATAAACTTCCCGCCGCCGTAGAGCTTGTCGGTGACTTTCTTCGGGTCCAGCAGATAGGGATAGGTGATTTTCACGGGGAACTGCGCCACGAATTCAGTCACATCGGCTTTCGAGTTGCCCGCTGAATTCACCCCGACGACCGCCACGTTTTTTCCCTTCGTCGTCTCGTAGACCTTCTGCAAATTGGACCCTTGTATCATGCAGGGTTCGCAGATGTGAAACAGGCCGAGCACCACAACCTTGCCGTGGAGACTCTCGAGCGAGAGGCTCTCCCCACTGAGCGAGGTCAGAGTGAACCCGGGCGCCTGTTCTCCGACTTTGAAGAACCCGGCGGCCAGCACGAGATGTGCGGCCCATATCGGCATGATGATCGCCGCCAACAGGAACCATCGTCGCGTCATGGTCACCTCCCTCTGGAAGACAGGCTAAGGTTCAGGTTGAGGCTCGTGCAGGCGGCAGGATTTCGTTTTTCTTCCTACCCTTAACCTTAGCCTTCACCTCCGCCTCTCGCTTCGACATCGTAGCACGCGCCGAAAATGGGCGGCAACAGGCAGGGAAGGCGGTCGACCGTCATCCATAAATCATGACACGGATCATGACGGCAGTGACGAGGCGTGCGCAGCCTGTCGCGCGCTGCGCCGTCGGTTCGAAGAGGCCGAGCTGGCGTTCTTCGGCTTTCGTGACGGGGATGGGATAGTGTGCGTTGAAG
>JACRLS010000083.1 GCA_016235225.1 Nitrospirota bacterium
GCGTCTTGCCTTCGCAAAAGATGACCTCGGGGAATCCTTGACGAAGCGTCCGATGGTGGTCCACCGATGCAAACCCCAGATCGGCATAGGGCAAGGTCTGGAGCTGCTTGGTCGCCGCGCCGACGGAGAGTCGCCCCGATTGCACCGCGCGCAAGAGTGTCTGAATCGAGTCCGGAGTCATCGCGATCGCCTACGCTACCTCGTCGTTTCTTCCCTGGCGGCCCGTTCCATGAGCTGCCGGACGGCTTCGCGGGGAGCCTTCCCCTCGAAAAGCACGGCGGAGACTTCTCGCATAATCGGCATCTCAATTTCGAACCGACGGGCCAGTCCACAGGCTGCCGCCGCCGTCCGCACTCCTTCAGCCACCGTGCGCGTCTCTTTCAAGATCGCCTCCAGCGACGCGCCCTGCCCCAGGCGGACGCCGACGCTGCGATTACGGCTTTGGGCGCCGGTACAAGTCAAGACCAGATCGCCCACCCCCGATAGGCCATAAAACGTGTGTGGGGCTGCACCCATCGCCTGGCCGAGGCGGACCATCTCCGTGAGCCCTCTCGTGATCAAGGCCGCGCGGGTATTGTGTCCTAAGCCCAGCCCTTCCACGACCCCTGTCGCGAGGGCAATGACGTTTTTCAGTGCGCCGCCCAATTGCACGCCGACGACATCCTCGCCCGCGTAGACGCGAAACTGCGGCGTCAGAAAGACCTCTTGAAGGCGTTTGACCAGCGCGGCATCCTCGCCCGCCAGCACGACGGCGGTCGGATGTCCCTGGCAGACTTCAGATGCAAAGCTCGGCCCGGACAACACGGCGAGGCGGCGGCGACAGGCCGGGGTCATCACCGCTTCGAGCACCTGCGTGGCGAGCAACAGCGTCTCCTCTTCGATCCCTTTCGTCGCCACGACCAGTGACGCTCCGGCAGGCAGCGAGGCCTGCACCTGCGTCGCGACGTTCCGCAGGACATGGGAGGGCGTGACCATCACCACGATGTTCGCGCCGGTCACCGCCTCCTTGACCGAGCCGGTGGCTCGAATCGTCGTGGGGAGGGAAATGTTCGGGAGATAGAGCTGGTTCGTCCGGTTCTGATTGATGGAGTCGACGACCTCGGGCTCATAAGCCCAGAGGGTCACGGGGAAGCCTTTGGTCCCCAAGAGCCAAGCCAGCGTCGTGCCCCACGCGCCGGCGCCGATGACCCCTACCTGGATGTTCTGCCCCATCGCCATGTCTCAAATGCGCACGAACGCTACCATGAAGAAGCGCGCGGATTATAGAAAGCCCCTCTCTCTGCTGTCAATGAACAGACCTTGGCATGGAATCTGCTCATCTTCCTGCTCATGAAGGGCAGGGCCTGCTGGTTGCCGCCCTCGCGCCTCTGGAGAGTCGGCAATCGCTTGGGGCCCGGAACCCCCAGCAAACACGACCTCGAATGGAAAGACCTTCAGAAACCTTCATGAACGACCGATAAGAAACTCAGGGAGGGCCCAGGCGCGTCGGCGCATCTCCGCGTGGACAGCCTGTCGCAAGATTCATACAGGGAGGCCTGAAAATGTCAGCGAGTTGGTTCCACACACAACGCGGGAGCCGGCGTCACCAAAGGGGCCGGGGTCGATTACAAAACGTCAGCGGCCTATGGCGTGAAGCTTGGCCATTATCTCAATCGACTTCGCTGGTTGGGTGGCGAAATCGACTACACCTTTGCCAACCCTCACCAGCGTGAAAAAGGCGGGCAAGCAGGCGAATACTTTCGCGTGCATTCGATCGCGTTTAATCTTCTCGCCCGGTATCCTGGCGAACGCTTTCAGCCCTACATCGGGGCTGGCCCTGCCTTGATGATTGCAAACATCAGCGCACCAAATCCTGACGTTTCTCGTCATACTCAATGGGATACAAAACTGGGCTTCAATGCGGAGGCTGGAGTCAGGTATCTCGTGTTTAGAAACGTTTCGCTCTTCGGTGAGTGGAAGTTCAACTATGCGAAATTCCACTACAGGGAAACATTTAATGGCAACCCCTGTACTAGCCTTACCTTTTGTGGATTGAACAGCTTCCAAGCGCCCTATGCCGCGCAACATTTGATGTTTGGAATCGCCTGGAATTTCGAGTCGTTGTTCCATCGCTAGGATCACTCCCAGCCATGGGCGCGCGTCTCGGACACGACGAAGCGCCCATGGCACCATCCCACCATGATCCCTTCCCCCTGCGCAAGTCGGCTTCGGTAGCTCCACGTCCTTATCCCTGATAGACTAGCCGCATGCAGTCGATCGTTCAGAAGATTTGCGTCCCCTACGAGTATCCCGTCTACTTCACCGATGACCTGTTCTCCCCGGAGAATCCCTGCTTCCTCAATGCCCTCATGCGACGCGAACCGTGGCGCCGTCACCGGCTCTTCACCGTCATTGACGAGGGAGTGGCAGACCGCCATCCGGCCCTTTGCGAGCGGATCGGTCGCATGGCGGATCACCATCGCAGCCAGATCGACCTGGTGGCCAGGCCGCTGGTCGTCCCGGGAGGCGAATCGGCCAAGAACGATCCTTCTGCTCCGACGCGGCTCCATCAAGCCTTCAACACGCACCGACTCGATCGCCACGCCTCAGTTTTAGCCATTGGGGGAGGCGCCGTGCTGGACCTGGTCGGCTATGCGGCGTCGACCATGCACCGAGGGCTTAGACTGCTGCGAATCCCGACGACCGTGCTGGCGCAATGCGATTCAGGCCTGGGAGTGAAGACCGGGATCAATGCCTTCGACAAGAAGAACTGCCTCGGGACCTTTGCCCCGCCTTTTGCCGTCTTCAACGATCGCCAATTTCTCGACACGCTCCTGCTCCGCGATCGGATCGCGGGCATCGGCGAGGGGAAGCCGTGAAGGTCGCCCTCATCCGGGATGAGGCCTTCTTTGAATGGCTCAGTGAGCAGGCGGAACAACTGGCGACCGGGGACCTGAGCCTTATCGCAGACGTGATTCGCCGAAGCGCGCAACTGCACCTGGAGCATATCGCGATGGCCGGCGATCCGTTTGAGTTCGGCAGCGCGCGTCCCTTGGATTTCGGGCATTGGGCCGCTCACCGGTTGGAAACCCTGACCCACAACCGGCTGCGGCACGGCGAAGCCGTGGCGATCGGCATCGCCCTGGATACTGCCTACTCAACTGAAGCGGGACTCCTGAGCCCCGCGGCGCGCGACCGGGTCATGGATCTGTTGCGGCGACTGGGGCTTCGCCTCTGGGATCCGGCCTGTGCGCCGATGAGACCAGACCAGCGCCCACGCCTGCTCGACGGTCTCTCCGAATTTTGGGAACACCTGGGCGGCGAATTGACTGTCACGCTGCTCGCGGGCATCGGCAAGGGAGTCGAGGTCCATGAGATGCGCGAC
>JACRLS010000296.1 GCA_016235225.1 Nitrospirota bacterium
CGCCGTCTGCCGGGAAGCCTCCCGTCGCCGGTCGGGCATGCGACATTTCGATGTCCAGCTCTTGGGCGGCATGGTGTTGCACCACGGGAAGATCTCGGAGCTGAAGACCGGCGAAGGCAAGACGCTCGTCGCCACCCTCCCGCTCTATCTGAATGCCTTGTCGGGTCGCGGCGCCCACCTCGTGACGGTCAACGACTACCTGGCCAAGCGCGACGCCCAGTGGATGGGCCTGCTCTATCTGTCGCTGGGACTGTCGGTCGGCGTGATCCAGCATGACGCCTCGTTCCTGTTCGATCCGGCGTACGACGCACCCGACAAGCGCCTGCAGCATCTGCGGCCTTGCACGCGACAGGAGGCCTACCGGGCCGATCTCACCTACGGGACCAACAACGAGTTCGGGTTCGACTACCTGCGCGACAACCTGATCGTCAACACCATCAATCAGTGCGTGCAGCGGGATCTCAATTTCGCCATCGTCGACGAGGTGGACAGCATTCTCATCGACGAGGCCCGCACGCCGTTGATTATTTCCGGCCCGACCGACGAATCCACCGATCTCTATTACCGCATCAACTCGATCATCCCGCAGCTCACGATAGAGCGCGATTTCACGATCGAAGAGAAAACCAAGACTGCGACGCTCACGGAAGAGGGCAACGGCCGTGTCGAGAAGCTCCTGGGCGTGGACAATCTCTACGACTTGCAACACATGGACCTGGTCCACCATGTCATCAAGGCGCTGCTGGCCTATGCCATGTATAAGCGGGACGTCGATTACGTCGTGAAAGACGGGGAGGTCATCATCGTTGACGAGTTCACGGGCCGCCTCATGCCGGGCCGACGCTGGAGCGACGGGCTGCACCAGGCCATCGAGGCGAAGGAAGGCGTCAAGATCGCGAACGAGAACCAGACGCTCGCGTCGGTCACCTTCCAGAACTATTTCCGCATGTACAAGAAGCTGGCGGGCATGACCGGCACCGCCGACACCGAAGCGCCTGAATTCGCCAAGATCTATAACCTCGACGTCAATGTGATCCCCACGAACCGTACCAATGTCCGGAAGGACTACGCCGACGTCATCTACCGGACCGAGCGCGAAAAATTCGACGCGATCGTGCAGGAAATCAAGGATTGTTATGAGCAGGGCCAGCCCGTCCTGGTCGGCACCATCTCCATCGAAAAGTCCGAGCGGCTGGCGGGGCACCTCAAGCGGCACGGCATCAAGCACAATGTCTTGAACGCCAAGTACCACGAAAAAGAAGCGGAGATCATCGCGCAAGCAGGCCAGAAAGGCGCGGTGACCATCGCCACCAATATGGCCGGCCGCGGCACCGACATCCTGCTCGGCGGCAACCCCGACTTCCTGTTCAAACGCATCCTCTACCAGGATGAGACGCTGACGGCGGACCGGCAGAAGGAACTCCTGGCCCAAATCAAGGCTGACTGCGAGAAAAATCGCCAGGACGTGCTGGCGGCCGGCGGACTCCACATCCTCGGCACGGAGCGGCACGAAAGCCGGCGCATCGACAACCAGCTCCGGGGCCGCGCCGGCCGACAGGGCGACCCGGGCACCTCGCGGTTCTACCTGTCGCTGGAGGACGATCTCCTGCGCATCTTTGCCTCCGAGCGCATTTCGAATCTCATGCTCAAGCTCGGCATGGAAGAAGGCGTACCGATCGAGCACGGCATGGTCACGCGCGCCATCGAGAACGCGCAGCGGAAGGTCGAAGCGCACAACTTCGACATCCGGAAACAGCTCCTCGAGTACGACGACGTCATGAACAAGCAGCGCGAGGTGATCTACCAGCACCGACGCGCCGTTCTCGCCGGCGACGATCTCACGGAAGAAGTCCACGGCATGATCGGGGACATCACGCAAGCCCACGTCGACAACTTCTGCCCCGAGGAGCAGTACCCCGAGGAGTGGGATCTGAAGGGACTCCAGGACGCGCTGCTGAATCTCTTTGGGATCGATCTCTTCGAGATGCCTGCCGCCGTCACAAGCACCGAAGCCGTCGACCTCAAGGAACTCGGGCGGGATGCGCTGAAGGAGGAGCTGCGTGAGCGGGCCTTACGCGCCTACCGCCGGAAAGAAGGCAGCCTGGGCGCCGACCTCCTGCGCTACCTGGAAAAGATGATCTTGCTGCAAGTGATCGATCACCATTGGAAGGATCATTTGCTCGGGATGGACCAGCTCCGGGACGGCATTGGCCTCCGGGGATATGGGCAGAAGGATCCGCTCGTCGAGTACAAGCGCGAAGGCTATGACATGTTTGCGGCCCTGATGGACCGCGTGCAAACCGACACCATCGAGCGCCTCTATAAGGTCCAGGCTGTCCGGACCGAGGGTCCGGCCCCCACGCCCCCACCTGCTCCGGCACCGGCAATTCCCCAGCCCCGCCTCACCCTCAACCGCGGGGAGGAGCCGGTGGCCGTCAAGACCGTCCAGCGCCAACATGACAAAGTGGGGCGCAACGATCCCTGTCCCTGCGGCTCAGGGAAAAAATATAAAAAGTGCCACGGAGCGTAGGGCGAAGACCGGGGTGGGGGTGACTCCTTTGCTCCCGGAGGCCGCACGCTCAGAAGCATGCTCCCTCGACGGCCGCAGTCGGAGTCACACCCCACCCCGGTCTCTGAAGAGAAGACTCTGAAAATGGGGACTGGCTCGCCTGGGGACTGTCCCCCTTCTTGGCCTTCTGAGGCCGGGGACTGTCCCCTTGCTCGCGCGAGCCGTGCCTGTTCCCATTTTCGTGCTCTCCCGAACTCCAGTCATTCGCGACACGATCCTCCGCATCCCACCTGAGTGAGAACGGAATCACTCCGGTCGATAAGGCCTGCTGATGCTGCGCTGTGGATAGCGTTGATCAGTCATTGAACACCTCGTAGAATTATCTCCTGGATTTCGGCCTCACTGGGCGTACTGTGCTGGCCAGCATACTCAATAGTTGGGCAGCGCCGACCGCACACACATATGCATAGAGCTTTTCTGTTTCGGTTTGATGGGGCGCGGGAGAACGACGAGTTTCTCGAACATGCGCGTTCGCAAGGTCATCTCGTCTACTCGGGCATCGAGATGAAACTCACCCGAGGCTGGATTCCGGATTTCATCGAGGTGCTCCTTGACGACAATGCTGTCGAGTGCTCTCTTTCAATCTACGAGCTCGAAAGCACTGAGACTGTTGCCCTAGTCTCGGCACGAAAATATTTGCCCGAGTCCTCACAGGACATCTTGGAGAGTTTTCGCCAATACCTTGATCGAGTTCTTCGACGCTGCCGGTCAACCGCAGATCCGCGAACAGGAGAGATTCAACAACTCCTTGACGCCCTGGGTCGCGCTGCACAGACGAGAATTTGGACTGCGGCTGCGTTGCGACGGCCACCGCGAACCGTTGAGAAATTACCACTCATTGACCAAGACCTTCTTTTCGGGCGACGCGACTCTGCGATTGGTCCCCAGGCGCACAATGAAGCGAACTCACTTCGGGGAGAGCTATCGCTATCTTCACGTGAGCACAAGACAATCTCACGATCTGTCCTAATTCTGGATGCGGTTACGCGCGGATGGGATAAGAGCGATGCCTCCCTTCGGGCATGGCGAAATCTTCGGTCGCAGCCTTTAAGGAATGACGTTCGACAGAATTCCTCCAAATATCCAGCCCTCGCCGTGCTGTTGCTTGGGCAAAAGACAGGTGTCCGCGTGACGATTGAAGAGGTTGCACGCGAGCTTTGCGCGATTTGGAGTCAGTTCCAACCTGGGCGCCACTCAGAAACCGCAGTTCTAGCTGCACTTGAGAAGTTCCTACCGATTGACCGCGAGCTTGATCTCAATGCCTCGGTACGAAAGGCGTTTGAAAGGGCGCGTTCGGTTCTCAGCAACAGTGCTGCCCAACCATTCGGACCTACGAAATAGGGTCGGAAGTCGTTTCTTGAGCAGCAACCTGTGTCGAAGTTCCGATTACTCTCTATAGAAATAGACCTACTACAAGTTCCCTATTCGGAATCCCGCCCGGTCCGGCTGGACGGGATGGACCCGGAGGGGACTGACACGGCGGTGACTGCCTGTCTGCGGCGAGATGTCTGCCGCCGATGCCGGCCTCGCGCTCCGGCGCGGCCTTACAGGCATCGGCGGCCCAACAAACCGAGCTCAATAGGAGCCGGGGATCAGCGCATCGTGGCAGTCCCCGGAGCGGTTCGCCCGTCGTCAGCCGGGGCCGCCAACTCTTCCAAGACAACTCCTCAAACCACCACGGACCACGCACAAGATTTCCGAAGATCCACGAACGGCTGCTATGGCACCCTGACGCCCCCCTCCCCTCTGCTACCTTTATATGGTGCGAATATACTCAGTGACCACCAACGCCTCCGACTCGGACGAGGCTGCCGGTACCGCTCACCACACCATCGCCTGGCACGAGCGCGCCCCTCGCGATATCGTCGGGGCTAGCTGGATTCTGTTCGGCACCAGTTTGTGCCTGCCGGCCCTTGAGCTCTCGAACGGCTCCCCCTCCTGGGGCATCAGTCTCCTGCTTCTCGGCTGGCTTGGGGTGATTGCCGGGAGCGTGGCCTGGTTTGCGAATCCCCTCCTGCTCATCGCGAATCATAGCCTGCGTCAGCACCATGTGCGGCTCGCGCTCTCGGTCAGTCTGCTGGCGAGCGCCGTCGCCTTGAGCACGCCGACGCTCTCCACTGTGATGGTAGACGGCGCCGGCAACACCGCCTCCGTCATCGGCTACGGGTTTGGATTCTACCTCTGGCTCGGGAGCTGCCTGGTCACATGTTTCGGGTCCCTGACCCTCTGGGTTCATGCACTTCGCGGAAAGCCCCGCGCGACACAGTCAGAACCTTCGCGCCCCTCTGCTCCTTCCCCCCATCTCAGTGATCGGGCCGCGTGATGACGCCGGTGTCGTAAGATTGTCCCTCTCTTTTCCTAGTCTGACGACCGGATCATCGTCGGGTCAGACTTCCCCCACGCCTCCCACATTCTGCCGCGATTTCAGAGCCATGACCGGCCTCTTCTCTCCCCTTTTGCCTTGACTTGCCAATCGGTAAGCGGCTAGTCTTATTGACCTTTTTGCCAATTTCATCTGTAGTTTCTGATCAGGAATGGGCCTCACGTGAAGTACGTAGGCCTAATGGGGAAGTGTGACTTCTACGGTAGGACATCCGGAGCTCGTGAAGGCGATCGCCGCGGAGATCATGGCCGGCGGTCCCATCCCCTTTGCCCGATTCATGGAGCTGGCCCTCTATCACCCGATCCACGGCTACTACATGCGCATGGGGAGCGATGACGGCGCGCGACATCTCGGCGGGGACGGCGATTTCTACACCAGTTCGGACGTCCATGCGGTGTTCGGTCGCCTGGTGGTGCGACAACTGCGTCAGATCGATGAGCTCCTCGGTCATCCTACCCCGCTGACACTGATCGAAATGGGCCCGGGGAAGGGCGCCCTGGCCCGTGACATGCTGCAGTGCTGTGAAACCGATCCCGAACTGATCTCCCGACTCCGTTATCTCCTCATTGAGCGCAGCCCGGCCATGCGCGCAGCCCAGCAGCGAACCCTTGACCGCTGGGCACCCATCCCCGGATTGGTGTCTTGGGCGGAGTCGCTCGAATCGTTGCCGTCCGAATCCCTGCGCGGCGTCTTTCTCTCGAACGAACTCCTCGACGCCTTTCCGGTGCACCGGGTCCGCATCGTCGAGGGCACGGCTCGCGAACTGGCGGTGGACTATCAGGAGGGGCGATTCGTCGAACGGGCGCTTCCCCTGACGAACCAGGCGCTGCGATCCTATCTCGATCGGCTACGCGACATGGACATCACGCTGGCGGAGGGCCAGACGGCCGACATCAACCTTCTCTCGCTGGCGTGGATGCGCGAGGTGGCCCGTGTGCTCGCGCAGGGGATCGTCCTGACCATCGATTACGGCCATACCGCGCAGGACCTGTTCGGTCCGGAGCGACGGAACGGCACCCTGTTGGGCTATCGGCAGCAGATGCTCTCGGAAGACCCCTATCAGGATGTCGGACTGCAAGATTTGACCGCGCATGTGGATTTCACCGCGGTGGCTACGGCGGGCGACGAGGCGGGTCTGGCCGTCACCGGCTTTACGAACCAGATGAGTTTCCTGATGAGCCTCGGCGTCGAGCAAGAGATGGAAGGCCTGGAGCCCGGCTCGCGCGAGTTTCAATCGATCATTCAACTCTTGCGACCCGAGGGCATGGGGCGGACGTTTAAGGTCCTGATCCAGCACAAGGGGCTGCCCTGTCCGACCTTGGAGGGACTCCGCTTCAAGCCGTTCTTTGGCTCCGCGCTCGCGCCGAGCCAGGCCATGGGCAATGGGCGCGAGGCTATAGGAAGAGCCCTGCCCTCTAGCCCATTGCCTATCGCCCATAGCCTATCGCCTCGCATGTCATGAGCACTGAAGCCGTTCCGCTCAATTATCTGCCGATCCTGTTGTTCATTGCGATCGC
>JACRLS010000297.1 GCA_016235225.1 Nitrospirota bacterium
GATGATGCGGGAATCAGTCTCCGGCACGATCGTCAGATCCGGCATCTTCATCACTTCACGGACCTTGAAGACATTGATCCCGTAGACTTCCGCGCCTCCCAGATGGAACAGGAGCAGCTCCATGCGGTTGGCGCCCGCCAATCGGGTCCGCTCATCGATTTCCAACATGAACGAGGACATAGGCCCCTCCTCACACGGCCGCGCCGGCGTACGACATCCGGTCGTACCGCGCGCTGTGAACGAACTCGTTGATATCGAGGATCAGAATGACTTTTCCGTCTCCCGTGATGGTCGCTCCGGCCACCCCTTTGATGTCGCCTAGGAAGTCACCCATTGATTTGATGACGATCTCCTCCTGCGCCTGCAGACGATCGACGACGAGACCCAGGCGGCGTTCACCGGAGGCGACGACGACCACGTACCCTTCGTTGGCGACCCCCGACGGGGTGATCACTTCGAACTCATCGCACAACCGCAGCAACGGCAGCACCCGATCCCGCAGATTCATGACGGGCCTTCCGTCCACCGTCTTGATGTCGCGCTTGCTGATCTTCACCGCTTCGATGACGGACACAAGTGGAATCGCGAAGAGCTGCTGTTCCACCCCCACCGCCAAAGCCTGGATGATCGCGATGGTCAAGGGCAGCTTGATCGTGATCATGCTGCCCTTCCCCTGCTCGGAGGACACCTCGACGCTGCCGTTCAAACGCCGGATATTCGTGCGCACGACATCCATGCCGACACCGCGGCCCGACACATCCGTCACCTGCTCGGCCGTGCTGAAGCCCGGATGAAAAATCAGGTTCATCACGCCGCGCTCGTCCATGGACGACAGTTCTCCTTCGCTGACCAGGCCCTTCGAGAGCGCTTTCGCCTTGATGCGATCCAGCCGGAGCCCGGCGCCGTCATCTGAAATGCGGATGACGATACTGTTGCCCTCCTGGCTGGCAGAGATTCGAACCGTGCCGTCCGGCGGCTTCCCGCTTTCCATCCGGACGACCGGGGGTTCGATCCCGTGATCGATGGAGTTGCGAACCAGGTGGACGAGCGGATCGCCGATCTCGTCGGCCACCGACTTATCCAGTTCGGTATCTTCGCCTTGCAGGTCCAGACGGACCTGCTTCCCGAGTTTCTGGGCCAGATCCCGCACCATGCGGGGAAATCGCGCCATGACTTTCTTGATGGGTACCATGCGGGTTTTCATGACCGCCAACTGCAAATCGCTGGAGACGAGCGAGAGCTGAGCCAGGGTTTCCCCCAGCTCGCGGCCGAGCGGATCCCCCTCATGGGCGCGCTCCAGCCCGCTGCCGATCTTCATCATGCGGTTCCGGCACAAGACCAACTCCCCGACCAGGTTCATCACCGTATCCAGCCGCCGCGTTTCGACACGGATCGTCTGATCCTCTTCGCCTCCCTTGCCGCCCTTCACGCCCTTCCCGTCTCCGGCTTCGGCAGAAGCGCTCGATGCAGGCTTCGAGGCCGGCGCTGCAGCCGGTTTCCCCGCCTGCACGGGAGGCGCGATGGGAACCGGAGCCGGTGCGGCCACCGCCTGCGGAACCGGCGCCGGCTCATCCACCGACGCCAGAGCAGCGGCTACCGCCGGAGACTCGAGCAAGACGTCGAGTTTTTCCGAAATCCCCTGCGTCTCGACGTGCTGATCGGTTCCGGTTTCTCGGATATCCGACACCAGGGCCTTCACCACATCCACCGCCTCCAGGATCACGGTGATGATGTCCCCGGACACCTGGATCTCACCCTGACGCACTTTGTTCAGCACGCTTTCGGCACGATGGGCCACTTCGACCAGATGGGTGAACCCCAGAAAGCCTGCCGACCCCTTCATGCTGTGCATGGAGCGGAAGATTTCATTGACCAGCCCTGTGTCCGATGGGTCGGCCTCAAGCTTCACGAACTGCTGGTCCAGCCCCTCGATCATCTCCTGGGCTTCGACCAGGAAGTCGTTCCGGATTTCCGCCATTTCGTCGTCAGCATCGCCTGGCGCCATGATCTCCCCCTATCCGTGAAAAACGTCGCGCGTATCTCGTTACTCGTATCTCGTATTTCGTCTGAGTCCGAACGAGACACGAGCGACGAGCGACGAGATACCTTCTCATGAGAGTCCTGCCTGCCCCAAAATCTCGTCCACGAGATCCTGCTTGATCGCCGTCGTCTTGGACGCTTCCAGTTCTTTCAGCAACACGTTCGCGCGGTTGTCCGGCTGTGTGGCCGTCGCCCCCTTATTGCGGCCGAACACGATCAGTGTCTCCAGAAGCCGGTGTTCGACGTCTGCGAGAATCCCAGTGACCTTCTTGATCCGCTGCCCCACCAGGTCTTGAAAAGCCAGGGCGGTCATGATGTCCAAGAGGCGGCCCTCGTCCTGGGCCACCAGATCCTGGATGGCGCGCAGGTGGCTGGTCACTTCCCCGTTGGTCCCGCCGCTCGCCACTCCATGAACAAGCTCGTCGAGGGCGTTCAGAATGGCGGCGCGGTTGTCCTGAATCGCCTCCGCCAAGGCCATGACCCGGTGTGTCCCCTGTTCCGTCAGGGCGGTCACGTCGGAGAGGTGCGAGCTGGCCTGCGGAAGGGCCGACGCCGTATCGGCGACCGGGCCTTCCATCGTCAAGACCGTTCGCATGGTGGCATCGATCTCGCGCGTCACCTCTCCGAGTTTCTTCAGCAAGTTGCTCTCATCGCTCCCGCTCATCGACGCCTCCTCACTTGAAGATCTTGCCGATCTTCTCTTGAATTTGCTCTGCCGTGAACGGCTTGACGATGTAGTTGCTGACGCCGGCCTGGACCGCCTCGATGATGTTCTCCTTCTGCGCTTCCGCCGTCACCAGCATGACGGGGAGCGTCTTGAGTTCCGCGTCGGCTCGGATCGCGCGCAGCAACTCGATTCCTGTCATGACCGGCATGTTCCAATCCGACACCACAAACCCGAAGCCGCCCCGCTTGATCTTCTCGAACGCATCCTTCCCGTTCTCGGCCTCTTCGACGTTGCTGAAGCCGATCTGCTTCAGGATGTTCTTCACGATCCGTCGCATGGTGGACATGTCGTCGACCACCATGATTTTCATGTTAGGATCTGCCGGCATGACTCCTGCCCTCCTTACGCATGACTGCCTAACAACGATTTCACTTCGGCGGCCAGGTCGCTCTGGCTCACCGGCTTGGTCAAATATCGGGCGGCCCCGGCTTGCAGGCCGCTGTCTCGTTCTTTCTCGGCCGTTTCGGTCGTTAACATAATGACCGGGATATTCTTGTAAGCCGGGTCCCCTTTGAGCGACCTGGTCAGGGCCAGGCCGTCCATGTGCGGCATGTTCATGTCGGTGATGACCAGGTCGGCAGGACGGCGGGCCAATTGCTCCAGGGCGGCCAAGCCGTCCTCCGCCTGCAGGAGGTCATAGCCCTCTCCCCTCAGATAAAGGCTGACGAGGCTGCGAGTGAACGAACAATCATCAACGATCAAGACCGACTTAGCCATGGGTGCTACCTCAAGTACGATTTGGTGATTTGGCGATTTTTGGATTTCATGATCTTGAAATGGCCCAATCACCAGATCACACAATCTTACTTTCCCCCGTCACGCCTTCTGATACATCACCGTCCGATTCGCATGGACCGGCTTGAATGATCGGCCAACGCCGTGCAACGACTCCGAGAAGCCGATGATCAGGTACCCTCCCGGCCGCAACGAATCGTAGAGACTGTCCACGATCTTCCGCTTCCCGTTGTCGTCGAAGTAAATCAGGCAGTTCCGGCAAAAGATGACGTCCTGATCCCGGATCAATTTCAGACGGGCGGAGTCATAGAGGTTGATGTTGGCGAATCTCACGACCTGCTTGACCTTGAGGCCCAGCACGAACTGGCCGTCCTCCTCCGTAAAGTATTTCTGTCGAAGCGCCGCCGGCATCTGCCGCACCGCATAGGGGCCATACCGGCCCGATCGTGCCTGGGCCAGCACCGCCTCGCTGATGTCGCTTCCCAGGATCTCGATGGTCCACTTGGCCAGCGCCCGGTGTTCGAACAGCATCATGGCCAGGGTGTAGGGTTCATCCCCGGTGGAGCAGGCCGCGCTCCAGATGCGGAGGCGATTAGTCCGCTCATTCGCCTTCAGCAAGACCGGCACCGCCACATCCACAAACGCCTGGAGTTGGCCGGCATCCCGGCAAAAGTAGGTCTCATTGGTCGTCACGAGTTCGAACAACGCGCTGAGCTCTTTGTCGCGCCAGGCGTCATAGCGGAGGAGATGCCAGTACTCCTCAAACGTCTTGCAATTCCGCTCCCGGAGCCTCACTTGAAGACGGCTTTCCAGGAGATATTTTTTGTTGTCCTGGAAATGCAGCCCCGTCTTCTCATAGATCAGGGTCCGCAACTGGTCGAAAATGGCCGGAGCGAGATGCATGATCTTCCCGTTATGCCGCGGAGGAGTTCTGGGATAGGATCCCGTCCAATCCCGCCGCGCTCACCGCGGCCTCCGCGTCCCCCCCGCCGATTCGGCAGAGGGCGTCCACCGCGGCATGTCTGAGGAGTTTCGGGGCGGAGCGATCGACGGCGAGGGCGCTCAAGTGCGGAACCGCCTCGCCGATCCGAGCATTCCCCAGCCGTTCAATGGCGCAACGCCTCACCCAGACATCCGGATCGTGCCGGCTGACGTTCAGGAGGGCCCGGCGCGCTTCCGGCCTCTCCCAGGAGGCAATCCCTGTCGTGGCGGCCAGCCGCACCTTTTCGTGATCATCCGTCAAGGCGACCAGCAGCACGCGCAGCGCCTGCTCATCCTGATAGCGGCTCAGGCTTTCGACCACAGCCCGCCGCACCTGCCACTCCGGATCGTTGAAGGTCTTGACCAACGGATCCAACCCCTCCGGGAGTTGCACCGCCCCGATCGCCCAGGCGGCGGTTTCTCGGACCGGAGCCCCTCCATACCGGAGCAGGCCCACCAGTTCGATCATCACATCCTGCGTCCCGGCGCGCAGCAGCGCCTTGGCCATTTCCAACCGGACATCCTCGTACCGTTCTGACTGCAACCTCGCCAGAACCCGGCGGACATGCCCCGTCCGACCGCTTTCACTGATCAGACGCACGGCCTCCGCTCTGACATAGCCGGTCGCATCCTCGACTCCATCGCACACCATCGCGAGCGCCTGATCCGTCCCGATCTGTGCCAGGGCGCCGAGGGCGACTTTTCGCCTCCGCCAATCCCAGCTCCGCCGGCGGATGCCGTCGAGCGCGGTGACGGCCTCCCGGCATTGCAGATGGCCGAGCGCCTGGATCGCCGCATCGCTCACCCGGTCTTCGTCCAGCTCCGCCGCCTTGATCAAGACATCCGTATCGCCGGTCTCCGCCAAGGCCCGGATCGTCTGGTCCGTTTCCTCGTCGGTCGGATCC
>JACRLS010000291.1:0-5704 GCA_016235225.1 Nitrospirota bacterium
ATAGCCTACTCAGGGTATGGGTGAATAGCAAGAGCGCTTCGGAAGAGGCGTGGGAGGTTCGAGGTTTGAGGTCCGAGGCAATTAAAGGAACGGCCTTCTATCGCTCGAAGGGGTGTCCCCTCTCCGCTCGCCTCTACCTCGCACCTCAAACCTCAGCCTGTCTCTGGCCTCATTGACGCTCCAGAGCCAATTCCCGTACAGTGGGGCCTTTCTCGCACCACGCGTGGGCGCATCGTTATGGAGCCGGTAACCGATTCAGACGTCTCGACCTCCACGTCCCAGGCCTCGCTCCTCACTGCCATCGAGCCCTTTTGCCGGATCGACCTGAACAGCCTGCACGGCCTGGAACCGGAGTTCCTACGTGTAAATGCGGGCGAGGTCCTCTTTCGACAGGGCGACCCATCCAACGCCCTCTTCGTGATCCTGACTGGCGGATGCCGCATGACCCAATCCACGCCCGACGGTGGCGAGCGGCTCCTCACGGCGGTGGGCCCAGGAGAAATTCTCGGCGAAGCGGCCGCCCTTCACGACCATCCACGCACGGCCACGGCAGCCGCCACGGAACCGTCCGAGCTCCTGCGCCTCACAGGCCCGGCCCTCGATCGACTGACCGCAATCGCGCCGGACACACGAGCCTATTTCCAGCAACTGGACCATCGCCGCCAGTCCTCGCTCCAATTGGCGCTCACGACCTTGTTTCAGGGGCTCGATCCCTCCCATATCCAAGGGTTTGCCACGGAGGCGAACTGGGTTCGCCTTCGTGGAGGCGAGGTCCTGTTCCATCAAGGCGATCCTTCAGATGCTCTCTATGCCGTGGTCCATGGACGATTGCAGGCCGTCATCCAGCGGGCCGACGGCACCCCCCCGTTGGTGAAGCCCATCCCGCGGGGCACCAGCGTGGGCGAGATGGGCGTCCTCACAGACAAGCCGCGCTCGGCGACCGTCCGGGCCGTGCGTGACTCTGAACTGGTTCGCCTTCCCAAAGACGATTTTTCCCACCTCCTGGAACGCTCCCCGCACATTGCGACAGCCTTGGCCCGAACGCTCGCCGAGCGTCTCCATCATGCCAATCAGGGAGCCAACGCCGCCGTAGAACCCACCACGATTGCGGTGCTCCCGGGATCGGCGCGTGTGGCGATGGCCCTCTTCGGCGAGCGGCTGGCGCAGGCCCTCTCCACGGTCGCCGGCCCGACCCTCCTCCTCGACCGTCGTCGCCTTGACCGTCAGCTCGGCGCCGGCAGTGCGGAGATGCCCATCCAGAGTCCCGGCAACCATCGGATCATGAACTGGTTGAACGAGCAGGAAGACCGGTACCGCCATCTCGTCTATGACTGCGACGCGGTCTGGTCCGTCTGGACCGAGCGCAGCCTCCGCCAGGCCGATCTTGTCCTCCAAGTCCATTTCGCAGACGAGCCGCCGGCTCGGAGCGACCTCGCCACTCGCTGGTTCACGGGAGACCGCGCCTCCTCGGCGCGGACTGAACTCGTCCTGCTACACGACGACCATCGCCCGCAGCCGTCCGGCACCCAAGCCTGGCTGGCGGCCTGCGGGACCGACACGCACCACCACGTCCGGCTCACCCGCACCACAGACTACGAACGCCTGGCACGGTTTCTCACCGGCCGGGCCGTCAGCCTGGTCCTGAGCGGAGGCGGCGCCCGCGGGTTTGCCCACATCGGCGTCATCCGGGCCTTTCAGGAGGCCTGCATCCCGGTGGACCTGATCGGCGGGACGAGCATGGGCTCCATCATCGCCGGCCACTATGCGCTGGGACACGACGTCCCCACCATGACCGCGCAGATCCGCGAGGGCTTCCTGAAACAGAAGCTCTATCTCGACACTACCATCCCACTCGTGTCGTTGATCTCGGCCCATAAGTTAGTCTCGATGCTGAAAGCGATGTTCGGCGAAACGGACATCGAAGACCTGTGGATGCGCTATTTCTGCGTCTCCGCGAATTTGACGCGCGCGGAAGCGATGGTGCACCGCGACGGTCCCCTGTGGCTGGGGGTCCGGGCCAGCATTTCGGTCCCCGGCATTGCGCCCCCCTCTTTCACAACGGCAATCTGCTGGTCGACGGCGGGGTGCTCAACAATTTGCCGGCTGACATCGCCCGTACCATCGCGCCCGGCAAGATCATTGCCGTGGATGTGGCGTCCAAAGTCGAGTTGACCGGACCGGAGGCAACCCTGCCCAGCTTGTCCGGCTGGGGACAGCTGTGGTCGCGCCTCAATCCCTTCGGCCCCAAGCATGCCGTCCCGACGATTTTCCACATTCTCACCCGCTCCGCCATGCTCACGACCATCTCCAATGCCGAGGCCGTGAAAGCGTCCGCCGATTTGTATCTGCAACCGCCGACACACGGCATCAGCCTGTTCGACTGGAGCGCCCTCGACGAGCTGGCCGAAACCGGCTACCGTTACACCATGGAACAACTGGAACAATGGCATCGCGAACCCTGTGAACCGAGTGAGAGGAGGACTTCATGATGATGCGAGTCAGTCTGATGTGCGCGAGTGTCTTAAGCGTCGTGATTCCGGCCGCCGCGCAAGCGGAGAGCCTTCGAATGATCTTCAAACAGGTCGACAGTGCCGTGGTGGTCGTGCAAAGCAACCATAAAGAAGTCGTGACCGGCCCGCAGAGACGCATGAGCAGCATGCCGGGAGCCGGGTCCGGCGTGTTGATTTCGGCCGACGGCAAGGTGATGACGGCGGCGCATCTGGTCCAGTCCGCGGACGACATCGCCGTGGACTTCGTGAATGGGGCCAGCGTGAAGGCCAAGATTCTCTCCTCTGATCCGGCTGCCGACATCGCCATGTTGCAACTGGAGAAAGTGCCGGATGGAATGATCGCCGCCAAACTGGGCGATTCGGACGAGGCGGAGGTCGGCGACCAGGTGTTCATCGTGGGGGCCCCGCTCGGTCTCGGGCACACGCTCTCCGTCGGACATATCGGTGCCCGACACAAGCCGAACACGATGTACGGGGCCATGGCCCGGGCGGAATTCTTTCAGACGGACGCCGCCATCAATGAAGGGAACTCGGGCGGGCCCATGTTCAGCATGAACGGGGACGTGATCGGCATCGTCAGCCACATCGTTTCCAAGTCGGGCGGGTTCGAAGGCCTCGGCTTCGTCGTGACCTCCGACATGGCCAGACGGCTCTTGATGGATCGGAACCCCTTCTGGACCGGCGTGGAGGGCTATCTCCTCGCCGGCGACATCGCCCGGGTGTTCAACATTCCCCAGCCGGCTGGTGTGCTCGTGCAGCGCGTCTCGCCGAAATCTCCCGCAGCCCTCCTCGGCGTCAAGCCGGGCAATCTCGCGGCCGTGATTGAAGGGCAGTCTTTCATCGTAGGCGGAGACATCGTCCTGGAGGTCCTCGGCGTGCCGATCGTGCCAGACGGTTCCAGCTATTCAGTGATCCGAGAGCGCCTGGGCAAGTTGAAATCCGGCGATCCGCTCTCCGTCACGGTCCTCCGCGGCGGCAAGAAAACAGAACTCACCGTCAAGCTACCGTAGGTCTTCGTCTTGTCTCTCACCTCGCCGGTCCGCCACAACAGAGGCGGACCGGCAACAGGTCCAGTCGGGCTGCCTCTCGGCTCACCGGACTGATCTCGCCGCGGCCCTTTCCTGGATTACTCACCGGCGATTCTGTAAAATCACTCAGATGCGATTCATGCCGGTTTTTTCATAGGGGACCCTGTGCAGAACCCCGTGCGACGCAGACGTGTCTGGCCGATCGTGCTGGCCGCCGTGGGAGCCATCCTCGCGGCGGTCGGGGTCTGGGCCGTCTTCGTCGGTCCCGACTCCCTCACGCAGTTCGCCTTGCAGCAGCTTGAAGAGAGACTCAACCGGAAGATCGACGTGGGGCAGGCCCACCTCCAACTGCTCCCCCACCCCTTGCTCCAAGTACACGACCTCGTCGTCCACGATCGGGATCCTTCACGCACGATCCTGAAGGCCAAACACGTCGCCCTCTCACTGCGGGTCTTTCCGCTCCTCAAGAAAAAAGTGGTGGCCAAGCGCCTCCGTCTGGAGCGGCCGCAACTGGAATTCCGCCGCGACCAGACAGGCCGGTGGAACTTTCTGTCGCCGGAGCACGAGACCCCGTCTCAGGACGAGAGGATGCTTGATCCCCTGACCATGCTCCTCTGGGTTCAGGAAACGACGGTGGTGGACGGCGCGCTGACCCTGATCGACGAATTTCGCGACGACGGCGTCCGGACCATGCAGATCAATGGGCTCGATGCCAGCCTGACCGTCCCTCCGCGAGCGCGACATGCCGATCTCCGTCTCTCAGCCACCATCCCCTCGCCACAGGCCTCGACGTCGTTGACCATCGCCGGCCGCATGACCCTCACCGACTCGACGGTGCGGATCGGTCGGGAATCCCCGGTGGCGGAAGAGCCGTCGTTTCAGTTCGAGGGCTCCGGCGATCTCCTCAATGTCGACATCCGGCAGTTTGCGGAGTTTCTCGGCCCGCGCCCGGTCCCCGAGCGACTGACCGGAACCGCCAATCTGAGAACCAAGTTCCGGATCGTTCCCGGCGTGAACGGCTATGACGTGGTCCTCTCCAACCTTATCGCCAACGTCGAACGCGTTGCCCTGTCCGGGCAGGGGAATCTCTCGGCGCTCATGTCAGCCCAGCCAACCTTCGCCTTCACCCTGTCCTCGTCTCCCGCCAGCCTTGATGAGTTGATGACGCATTTCCCGGTCCAGTGGCTCCCCGGCGATCTGCAGCAAGTCGCCGCCGAACGGAGCATGGCCGGTACCGTTGAGGTGGTCAGCGCCTCAATCACAGGGAGTGCCTCCCCGGAACCGCATGTCTCGCTTTCGGGAGAATTTCGAGTGACAGAGGCTCGCGCCCTGCTGGGAGAGCGACGGATTCCAGCTCAGCACTTGGCCGGTACCGTATTCGTCGAACCGGGCCGGACCAAGATCACCGGCTTGAGCGGAGAGTATGGCCCCATGCGAATCAGCGCCGGTCGCGCGACCGTGACCTACCCGGAGACCGGCACCTGGCTCGATCTTGAACTGGATGGGGACATGGCCGCGGCCGATCTGATCACCACCCTCTCCGGCACGCTCGACTCGCATGAGGTTGCGCAGGCTCTCGGGAAACTTCACGAGGTCACCGGCGAGGCACAACTGAGCTACCGTCTGGCTGGGCCTCTCTCCGGACCGGCGAGGCTCAAAGTCATCGCCGCAGAACTGCAGCCCCGGAACATGGCCTTTAGCACGCCGAGCCTGCCTGATCGCGTCACAGCCCTGTCAGGTCGTGTCGTGCTCTCCGACAAGGGCACCGAGATCCAGAACACGACGGCCAAGTTGGGACCACTGCAGTTGGGCATCGAGGGCACCCTCAGCGCCGGAACCCACGACCAGTTTCAGGACCTGATCATCCACCTGAAAGGGGAAGTGGCCGACGTCGCCCGTTGGTACCCACAGATGTTCACACCCGACACCATCCCGCACGGTCCTGTCGATGCGGTGGTCTCGCTCAATGGTCTCGTCTCCGCCCCGCAGTTCCGAAGCAGCATCGACCTGAAGGACGTCGCCCTGTCGCTCTTCGAACGCATCAACAAACCGGCCGGCTCACCGGCCTCCTTGGACATCGAAGGGAAGTTCATCCGCGAGAAGCAGGTGTCGTTCTCGCGAGTGGAATTCCTCCTCCCGCCGTTTCGCTTATCCGGAAAAGGTTCC
>JACRLS010000291.1:5754-7454 GCA_016235225.1 Nitrospirota bacterium
CAGGTGACGGTGGACGCCAGTCTGGCCTCAGGCCCCATCGTCCTGGGCAGTCTCCCCCCGGGAAGCCCCCTCGAAGGATTTACGAGCGGTATTCTCGAAGTCTCCATGGACGTGAAAGGCCGGGGCCTCGACATGAAGACCTGGCAGTACAACGGGTGGATCGCCATCACGGACGGGATGCTGGCCCCCAAAGGGATCGAGGCCCCGTTGTCCAATCTCTATCTCCGCACCCAGCTCGTGCGCAACCGCGCCGACGTCAAGCGGCTGGCCTTTCGCATCAAGGACAGCGACGTCCGGCTATCCGGCACAATCAAGAACTGGAATACGGCGCCGAAAATCGACGTCACGATCGAATCGTACCAGTTCGATCTCGATTTGCTGATTCCCAAGGGCGCCCGCTCGCCTGTCCGGGACCTGCTCGAAACACTGGCCGCGGGCAGCAATACGACCGCCACCTTGACCTTCGACCGCGGCCTCTACAAGGAACTCGTCTTCACGGATCTCAGCGTGCAAGTGCATCTCCGCGACGGCGCGTTGTACGTGGATCAGATGGCCGGCGAAACCTCCGGGGGCCAGGTGAACGGCCGACTCGCAGTGCGGCTCCCTCGACAGAAATCGGCGGCGATCGAGGCGAGCTTCAATATCGCCGGGGTGCCGTTTGAGAAAGTGCTGCTCCTCGCCGGTGATGAGAGCCGCATGGTGACCGGCGGCCTGACCGCCACCGGAACGTTGCGCGGCAGCGGCGACGAGGCCCGCGGCATCCTGGCCAGCCTCAATGGGAAGGTGGACTTCTCCATCCGCAAGGGCCGCGTCCAGAAAGGCACCGTCCTGCCCAAAATCATCGGGATGTTGAACCTGCCGGCCTTGCTCGCGGGCCAAGTGGATTTGTCGCGCGACGGTTTTCCCTTCGACAAGATCACGGGATCGATGGTGATCAAGGACGGGCTCGTTCAGGAAGATGAGTTGGTCGTGGACAGTCCGATCGTCAAGATGAGCGCCGCCGGGACCTACGACATTCCGTCGGACCAGCTCAACAGCGTCGTGGCGGTCAGCCCCTTCGGGTCCTATTCGTCCGCGCTGAAAAGCATTCCTCTCTTCGGAAGAATTTTCGCCGGGGAACGCAAGGGGCTGCTGACTGCCATCTTTGAGGTTCGGGGATCGCCCAAAAATCCCGAAGTGACCTACCGGCCGATTGATTCCTTGACCACAGGCCTCGGGGGTCTGGCGCAGTTGGCCATCGATGTGCTCAAGAACACCCTCACCCTGCCGCTCGACCTGATGTCGCCCGACGGGGAGAAGCCCTCTCCCGACACCTCCCCCTCCGCCATGGAGCGCGGACGCATGCCGGACGCGCCCGTCCCCGTGGTTCCTTGACCCTCCGCATATCCGATGATAGCATCGCCAAGAGAGAGCCAATCAGCAACAACACCTAGTTCCCGCATCTCGTGATATCCAGGAGACGCGCATGACGGCGGATCGGGCCACAGTCATCATCGCAGCCAGCGAGTCGGACTCAAACCTCTACTACGCCACCCGGTTCATCGCCCCGGACCCTTTTATTTTTCTGTCCATCAAGGGTGAACGCATCCTGGTCATGAGCGATCTTGAGATGGACCGCGCGCGGAGCACGGCCACCGTCGATCGCGTCCTGTTGTTCTCCGAGGTCGAACGCCGCGTGAAGGGTCGCGGCAACGGCCAAC
>JACRLS010000292.1 GCA_016235225.1 Nitrospirota bacterium
CAACGGGTCCCCCGGCAGTGGGTACCCGGCCGGATGCGAGGCCGAGAACGATGCAGATGGCCGCGGATCGTTCGCCGCAGTAGACAGGTCAATGTCGGACCGGCTCCTAGAGGCGCCCGCCCGTCATCTGCTCGTAGGCCTCCGCGACAGTCGTGACTTCATGCAGGGTGACGTTGAGGGCGGTGGCCAGTGCAGGAAGTTCCCAACGAGGCTCGTAGAGCTGCCCACGGGGGATCAAGACCGTCCGAAATCCCTCTCGTGCGGCGGCTCGAATCTTATCCGGAATGGCGCCGACCGGGCCGATGCGTCCGACCGGCTCGATCGTTCCCGTCATGGCCAGACCCCGACGGATCTTTTCACCCTTGAACGCGGCGATGAATCCTACCGTAAAGGCGGCGCCGGCGCTGGGTCCGTCGCTGCTCGTGGCTTGGTAGGCAAAGCCCAGGATCGAGATCGTTCCGGTATGGCGACTATCCGGGGTCCGCTCCACGGCAATCTGGAGTGCGGTATTGAACGCCTGAACGGACTCATTCACGAATTGCACGTCTTCGCGAAGTCCCCTGAGAAAGTTTTTCTGGCCGGTATTCCATCGGAGTTCCACCGGATCAGGTGAGGCGGCTTGGTCCCATCGGATGAGGATCATCTCGACGACGCCGCGATTGTTGGATTGAATCGCCCCCAGCACGGGGATTTCTGCAAGTTGATCGGCTGACGCGCCCCACCATGGCCCCATCACAACGATGACGGCCACGCCGGCGCAGACGACAACAGCTCCGAGAGCCTGCGGGAGTCGCAATACCATTAGGAGGGATTGTATCGCTCGTGGTCCATCCCGCCAAGCGAATGCTTGCATTTGGAAGGGGACGATCCGCGTAAGGATTTCCCGATGAGACGAATACGCTGCTCTGAGAGATTCCGACCGGAGAACTCACTCAGGCTGGTGCAGGTCTGTGTCCTTCTGTTGTGCTGGACATGGCCCGTCCGGGCAGGAGCCGAGTGTGCCATGACCCGAGAGGCAGAAGGACCGGCGGCACCGTTCCTCCGCCACCTGAGTCCGGGGTGCAGCGAGCAGGAGCGGAACGCGAAGGCGGTGGAGGCAAGAGACATCCTGACTGCCATTCAAGCGGGTCGTGACATCGACCTTGATGGGGTGGCCGTCATCGGCGATCTCTTTTTGGATACCCTCCCCCTCATGTCGGTCGATCGGCTGAATGGACTTTCCGAGGGCCTGCTGCATGACGTCCGGGATCACGGGATCCGGACCGTTCGCGTGATCAGGGGGGCGCTGACGCTCACGCATGCCAGAGTGCACGGGATGATCGGGACGCGTCTGCACGAGGGGCTGCTGGTCGTTCAAGGTCCGGTGAATCTCACGGGTACCAGCTTCGAGCAGACGCTCGATTGGTCGCACACGGCCTTCGCCGGACCGGTGGATCTCTCGGACGCCGTGCTCTTGCGGGGAGCCTTTTGCCTGCGCTGCCTGTTCGATCAGTCCGCCCGGTTTGATCGGACGGCTTTCGGCACGCACAGCCGCTTTCATCAGTCGCGTTTCAGAAATCAGGCCAGCTTTGAAAGAGCCGGGTTCGGCGGCCTGGCGGAGTTTCTCGAAGTGACGTTCGAGCAGGAGACCAATCTGTCCCGAACCTATTTCAAGCAAGGGGCTGGATTCTCAGGGAGCCGCTTCGGGGGAACCGTGGATTTTTCGGAGGCCCTGTTCGAGAAGCAGGCCTTCTTCACCTTTGCGATCTTTCAGCGGGATGCCTACTTCCGAAGCGCCACGTTTCGCGCTGCGGCGGATTTTTCCGACGCGGACTTCCGGCAGCTCGATGATTTTTCCAACGTATTGTTCGGGCAACCGCCGGTATTCATCCGTACGAAGATCACCCAGATTCCCAAGGGGGCGGGTGGCCTTGAGGGCTCTCGAATTCTCTACAGTATTGCCGCCCTGCTGGCGATCCTTACCCTGCTGCTTATCTTTTTCCTCCGAAAAGGCTAGACGGACCACTATATATAGCAATCCCCCCTTGGGTAGACCCATACAGAATGGTATAATGACAAGGTTTTCAATTCTTCGATCGGCCGGTTGCCGGTGAGGTTGCAATATGGACGCCGAACAGGTTGAACTTCCCTATCAGGTCCGTCTGGAACGATTCGAGGGGCCCCTCGATCTCTTGCTCCATCTCATCCGGAAGCACGAGATCGATATCTACGACATCCCCATTGCCCTCATCACCCAGCAGTATCTGGAATACTTGAGCGTGATGAAGTCATTCAACCTGGCTTTGGCCGGGGAGTTTTTAGTCATGGCGGCGACGCTCGTCCAGATCAAGTCCCGTCTCTTGCTCCCGGCGGATGAGCGTGACGACGATGATGAGGGTGGTCCCGACCCGCGAGAAGAGCTCGTTCGCCAATTGCTGGAGTACAAACGATTCAAGGAGGCCGCGGGTCGGCTGGAAGACCGTGAACGGCTTTGGCGGGATGTCTTCTGTCGGGATCGTGTGACCCCGGAACAAATCGCGCCATCGGAGCTCTCGCTTGATGACGTGACGTTGTTCGATCTGGTCGATGCGCTCAACGGGGTTCTGGCGAATCTGCCGCAGCAGAAGATCTTTGAAATTTTCCCCGAGAATCTCACCGTCAAGGACCGGATGAACGTCATTCTGGAAATGTTGGAAGGCCGGGAGTCGGTCACCTTTGTGAGCGTCTTTGAGGGAGCCATGACTCGCCCTGGCGTCATCGTGACGTTTCTTGCCGTGCTGGAGATGGTGCGGCTGAAGCTGGTGCGCGTGTTCCAAGGCGAAGCGTTCGGACCGATCGTGTTGCTGCGTGCCTTTGCGCCCGTGACGGAGAACGAGCCGCTCGAGTTGTAATCGCCACGGAGGAATGGAGGCGCCGTATGAGCGGATCAGATGAAAGCCAGGTGATGGACGCCGCTGAGCCTTTGGAGGTCTCCACCTCGGAGGAACTCCCGTCCGAGCCGGTCTCCGATGATCAGGACCCCGCTCAGCTCGAAGCCCTGAGTCGGCGAGAGCTCAGGGGCATGCTCGAAGCGCTGTGCTTCGTCTGTCATGAACCGTTGAGCCTCGAGCGCCTGGTGTCGGTCCTCGGTGACATTTCCAAGACGGAGCTACGCCAGGCCCTGCAAGATCTGATGGAGGACTACGACCGCGAAGGCCGCGGGCTTCAAGTAGTGGAGCGGGCCGGCGGATTTCAGATTGTGACCCGTCCGGACTATGCTCCCTGGATCAAGCGGCTCGATAAGGCGAAGGCCGTACCAAAACTTTCCCGCTCCGCGCTGGAAACGCTGGCGATCGTGGCCTACCGGCAGCCGCTGGTCCGGGCCGAGATCGAGGAGATTCGGCGAGTGGAAACGGCCGGAGTACTTCGCACGCTGTTGGAACGCAAACTGATCCGGATCGTGGGTCGCAAAGACGTGCCCGGCCGTCCGATTCTGTACGGGACCACCAAAGACTTCCTCAAGCAATTCGGCTTGCGGGATCTGTCTGAGTTGCCGCCGCTGCGGGAAATTAAAGAACTCGGCGATTCAGACCAGGTGTCGCTTCTCGACGATGAGGAGGCGATCAAGGTTTCCCTCCTGGACCATGCCATCGCGAACTCGTCGACGCCGGATGCCGAATCTCATCCTCACGAGGAAGCCGGCAATCCGCTTGCTCACCCCACAGAGTAAGTCGTCGCATCCTTTCGGGCTGCGCTGCGCCCCGCCGCCGGTCCACGGCGGGGCGGTTGCCGCCTCATAGCATACCTGCCATCATGGTAGTCAGTACCCGACGCCCATGACGCTCATTACGCCTGATACCACTCGCGCGGTCGCCCGGGATCTTCGAACGAGCCTCGGGACTGAGAAGGTTCGGAACGATGCCCCGACACTCGCGGCCTATGCGGTGGATGCGAGCATCTATCGCATGGTGCCGACGGTAGTGGTCCTGGCCGAGTCGGAAGACGATATTCAGACCGTCGTCCGCTATGCCGTCTCCCGCGGGGTCCCGCTGACACCGAGGGCGGCCGGAACGAACCTCACCGGGTCGGCCATCGGCTCCGGCATCATTCTTGACGTCTCCCGGATGAATCGGATCCTCGAACTGAACCGGGAAGAACGCTGGGCGCGTGTGCAGCCTGGGATGATCTTTGCCGAACTGAATAGGCGGCTGGCGGCTGACGATCTGCTCTTTGGTCCGGATCCCTCCAGCGGAGACATGTGCAAGCTCGGCGGCATGCTGGCAAACAATTCGTCAGGTCCCCACACGCTGCGCTACGGCTCCGTCAAAGACAATGTCCATGATCTGCGCGTCTGCCTTTCCTCCGGCGAATGGCTGGCGGCCAAGCCCTATGCCGTGATCGACTCGCAGTTCGGCGGGTTGCTCCAGGCGCATCCCTCGATCCAGACGCTCTGGGGACTGATTCGCAATCAGGCCGAGCTCATCCGGGCGAAACAGCCTCTCGTGAGCAAGAACAGTTGCGGCTATAACCTCTTTGCGCTGGCCGACGGATTGGGTCGGGGCGTCTGCGATCTCCCCCGCATCTTCATCGGCAGCGAAGGCACGCTGGGCGTCATGGGCGAAGCCAGGCTGCAATTGGCCCCACGGCCCAAGGCCAGCGCCACCGGACTGGTCCATTTCCTGCGGCTGGACGATGTGGGGGATGCAGTGGCTGAATTGATCGGGCTCAAGCCGAGCGCGCTGGAAGTGATGGATGCCAACACGTTGAACCTCATCGGCCGGGCCAGGCACGGCATTCCCGCTGAGGCGGCTGCCACACTCTTGGTCGAGCTGGATGAGGAGGACGATCCGCGGCGCATTCAGGAAACGGCCGACCGGATGGGCGCGATCTGTCGTCGGTACCGGCTGGCCGCCGAACCGGTGTTGGCCTATGAGCGTGAACAGCGCGACGCGCTCTGGAAGGCCCGTAAGGCTCTCTATCCCACGCTCTATCGCTACGATGCAAAGAAGAAACCGATCAACTACGTCGATGACGTGGTGGTGCGCGCCGAACGAATCGGCGAGCTCATCCGCTACTTGGAAGAAATCTTTGGCTCCCGGCAGGTGCCGGTGGCCATCTTCGGACACATCGGGAACGGCAATGCCCATGTCGTGCCGCTGCTGGACGTCAATGATCGGGGCGACTTCGCCAAGATGGTCGAGACCTATCATGCCATTCACGAGACGGTCTTGACACGCTTCAAGGGATCGATCTGCGGCGAGCACGGGGACGGGCGGGTGCGGGCTGAATTTGTCCGACGGATGTTCGGGGACGAGCTCTATGACCTGTTTGTGCAGGTGAAGCGGGGGTTTGATCCGACCGGCGTGCTGAATCCCGGGGTCAAGTTGAGCGGCGCGCCCTTTACCGAGCACATCGACTACACCCGGCTGTCCAAATCTTGTGCGACGTGTGCCAAGTGCAATTCGGTCTGTCCGGTGTATGACGTCTTTCAGTCCGAAGACATGAGTTCGCGAGGCTGGTACGAGATCGTGACGGCCAAGGACTATAGCTACCTGGAGTCCAAGCGGGTGGTGGAGGCCTGCCTGAACTGCAAGTCCTGCCGGACGATTTGCCCGGCCGGGGTCGA
>JACRLS010000085.1 GCA_016235225.1 Nitrospirota bacterium
GGCTGCTCCAGGAGTATGTCCGAGACACCCGTGCTCATCTCGATCTCTTGCTCATCGGGCGGCTCGCCCTCTACGCGTATGGTGCCGAGAATCCGCAGACCGAAGATTTGGACGCCGAAATCGTGGGTGATTTTGATCGGCTGGTCGCCTTCTTGAAGCAACGCCAGATCCTCACCAATCTCAGCGAGAATATCTCCGGATGGTCCGTGGTGGCGATGCCCCCCGGTTATCGCGAGCGGGCGACCGTCTTCTTTGACCAATCTGGACTCCGCATCCGTCTTTTGGCTCCTGCTGATTTCGTGATCGCCAAACTCCGGCGCGGCACCGAGACGGACCTTGAGGATGCGATCTTTGTGGCCCAGAAGTTCGGGGTGTCGTCCGGCGCGGTCCAAGCTTCAGCCGAAAGCGCAGTGGCGGCCTCCCCCAAGGATACGGCCCTCTTCGCATTTCGACAGACCGTCGAGCTGTTTTGTCGACGGCTTCAGCGCGGCTAATACAAGCGCAATAACTCTTGTGACATAGGGTCCCCGCCCTTTCACCTTGGCCTCTCCCAATCACCCGTTGCAATTGGAAGAGCAACGGGTCCCCGGGCTGTCACCGCGACAGGACCCGCTACGGCGAACCTTGGCTCAAGAATTATTTTCGGATCGGGGATAGTATTCGACTACCGCAGTGAGAAGGTCCCACAGGCCCCAGCTACACTGCGCCGTAGGGAAAAGCTTGAGGCTCAGGTCGAGGGTCAGGGCAGGAGATCAGAAACCGCGATCGAGACGCCCGGGCAACCGAGCGGCGCAACCGAATCGGAAGCGGCGAAGACAAGATGAGTCCTGTAGCGCGCGCGATCCACTCCTTCCGTTCCAGGATCCCGAGAGACCTCGAGTCGTCTGTCGCTGAGGTTGAGGATCCACAATTCAGGGATGCCGGCCCTTGCGTAGAGATCGGCTTTCCGGCCGCGATCGTATTCCAAGGTCGCATCCGCGACCTCGACGACCAGCACGGCGGCATTGGGGTGCGCGTCTCGATAAGTCCGTGCTGAACCGACGACCACAGCCACGTCGGGTTCCGGCTCAGAATCCCGTAGCAGAGCGAGAGGCATCTGAACACGGACGTCATGCCCTGTTCCAAACGATGTCCGCAACGCTTCCTCGATCAGGCGAATGGCGCTGGCGTGGGCACTCCCTTGAGGCGTCATTTGAATGAGCTCTCCTTCGATCAACTCGAGCCGCTCTTCCGGATGAAAAAACCCTGATGCGACTAAGCGGTCAAACTCTTCCCTGGTCAAACGTCTGATCTGTACAGCCTGGGCAGCCATGTGACGTGCTTCCTTTCTCGACGAATGGCGTCAGTCTATCAGCTCATTGGAACAGCGACAAGGCTTTGTCCGCTTTTGAGTCAGACCTTCCCGGTGGGCAGGACCGTCACGGCTCAAGTTCTCCGGCCTTGCAGATCTGCTCGCGAAGCTCGGCGTACGAGCGCGTGACCGGGATCTGGGGAAATTCCTTCACGATCTTGTCGGGCGGGCGGTAGAAGATGCCGGCGTCCGCCTCCAGCAGCATCGGGGTGTCATTGTAGGCATCGCCGATCGCGACGGTCTTGAAGTACAAACTCTTGAGGGCGACGATGGCTTGCCGCTTCTGGTTCCTTTGGCGGAGGTGGTAGTTGCGGATGCGGCCGGTGTCATCGACCTCCAGCCGGTTGCAAAAGAGCGCCGGGTAGCCGAATTGCCGCATCAACGGCGCGGCAAATTCGTAAAACGTATCCGACAGCACGATCACCTGGCACCGCTCCCGCAGCCAATCCACGAACTCCACCGCTCCCTCCAAGGGAGTCAGCCTGCCGATCACCTCTTGAATGTCGGCTAACTTGAGGCCGTGTTGGTCGAGGATGCCGAGGCGTCGTTTCATCAGCACATCGTAGTCCGGAATATCTCTGGTAGTCAGCCGGAGATCGGCGATCCCCGTCTTGTCTGCGACGTTGATCCAGATCTCAGGAGTCAGCACCCCTTCCATGTCCAGGCAGGCGATCATGGGATCGGTCATAGCTTCGTGACTCCTTTCACCAAGAAGGCTATAGGCAATGGGCGATAGGCTATGGGTTATATCCGAAAAGGTAATAGGCGATAGGTAACTGAAAACTTTCCGAACACAGTCTTGGCTTGTCAACTCAGCACTCAGCACCCAGTACTCAGCACTGTTTCTCTCCCATTGTCTGGCTCAAGAGCCGCCACACCTTGTCTAGCGTCTGGTCGAGCAAATCCCCGCCTTTCCAAACCCGTCGTCCTTCCGGTTCGTGCTCAGTCGCCCAATTCAGTGCCAGCGGCAAGGGGATCAGACGGGGGATCTTATCGGTGAGATCGGCCCAGAGCAGCCCGAGCACTGTGCTCACCCTAATCGGCACCGGCAGGGGCTGCACTGCGTTGTGCGCCAGGTCCTGACACAGGTCGGCTGGGGAGGTCACTAATAACTCCCGGCAGGCCGAGGGGCGATGCTCGTAGATGCCGCAGCGCCCGGCCTCAAGGAACGGACAGGGGAGTCGCAGTGCATAGTAGGCGTGGTTCAGGGCATCCATGTCCGAGTCCGCCAAGGGCTTTGGGGTTTTCGCGAGCTCTATTAACGGCTCCAGGAGGCCGGCGTGACGGAGGGCGGCTTTGGCGTCGTCGATTTTTCGCATGAACCGATCCCGCTCCGCTTTTGGCAAACTGTCAATATGGTCACGTAGGGCGAATGCTTCGGGCGGTGAAAGAGGCACCATCATGCGGCAACAGGCAGCGCAGCCGTCCTTGCAGGAAATCGTCGCGCCCTCTTCGACGGCGCCGCGCACCTCCTCCACCGAAGCTTGTTCACCCAACTGACGCGCCAGCGGCACGATCGTGGCGATCGGGACGAACCCGCTCGGCACATCCACTGATGTGGTCAACGGCCCGCGAGGAACATTGATGGCGACTTCGTAGCGATCGACCGGCATGGAAGTACTCGACACTCCGCCCTCCCGCACACAGCGTGAATCATCTTAGAGAACCCCCCAGAAGGGGTCAAGGCAGCGCATGCGGACTTGCGGGTGGTCAACCGGTGGCGGATAATGCGCGTGGGAAGGCAAGGGGCGAGGGGCGATAGGCCATGGGTTAAAGGCAATAGGCAATGGGCACTAGGCTATAGGCAAGAACATCGGGGATATCCTTGTCCTCACTCATAGCCTATCGCCACTCGCCTTCTTTCCACGCCCATAGCCCATTGCCTCTCGCCCATTGCCCCGAGCCCATGAAGTTAACCGGTCACCAGATCGGTCTCCTGAAATCCTACATGACGGACTTGGTTGAGCAGGCTAGGCAGGATGATCAGACTCAACGGTCCTTCGGCTTTTCCGCCGCGTCTTACAGGCCTGATCAAGCCGTGTCCGATCTTCTCGCCATCCTGGATGATCGAGTCGAGTCTGAAGGCGTCCAGGTCGGACTTCCCGCAAATTTTCTCCATCAGATGTGGACGATGTGCAATGAGGCTCAGCCGCATCTTCGCGACCAGGTCTGGCTGGAATCCAGTTTCGACGGGACCTCCTCATGCAAAGCCATGGTCCGTGAACAGACCTATCGGGCCTTGATGACCTATCTAGAACAACAATGCCGGCCATAGGCCTCTCACAGAAGGCCGCCGCTCCCCACAGGCTATGGCCCATTGTGTGGCTCTGGCTCTGCCTGGCCTCCGTCCTGCCGGCTGGGGCATCAGGAGACGTGCCGGCGATCGCCCTTGAGCCCCTCGTGGCCGGTGGCTTGGAGCGGCCCCTCTATCTGACCCATGCCGGTGACGGGACAGGCCGGCTGTTCATCCTTGAGCAGCCCGGCCGTCATCAACTATGTCCGTGCCTCGGACGGTCGGACGGTGATTGCCGAGTTTCGAGCCTCGTCGAATCCTGACCGATCCGGCACGTCTGAAAAGATCATTTTGACGGTCGAGCAGCCCTACCCGAATCACAAGGGGGGCATGGTCGAGTTTGGGCCTGATGGGTTCCTCTATATCGGACTGGGCGACGGAGGGTCCGGAGGGGATCCGGAGAATCGAGCTCAAAATCGGGCCGAGCTTCTTGGGAAGATCTTGCGAGTGGATGTCGATCACGGCCACCCCTATGCCGTCCCGTCCGACAATCCGCCGACGGATGGGAAGGGGCGACCGGAGATTTACGCCACGGGCCTTCGGAATCCTTGGCGCTTCTCATTTGATCGCCAGACCGGCGAGCTGTGGGCGGGTGACGTCGGACAGAATGAATGGGAGGAAATCGATAGTATCCGCCCTGGGGAAAACTATGGGTGGCGGGTCATGGAGGGCACGCATTGTTACCGGCCGCGATTGTTCTGCTCCGCCGAGGGGCTCGTCCCGCCGGTCGTCGAGTATGCGCATGAGCAAGGGCGCTGTTCCGTGACGGGGGGGTATGTCTACCGAGGTGGGCGCATCGCATCCTTGCGGGGTGCCTATGTGTATGGAGACTTTTGCAGCGGCGAGGTGTTCGTGTTCAGGAGGGAGCGGCCAGATCCTGTCAGCATCCCCACGGTGCTGCTGAGTACCCATCTGGCTCTTTCGTCCTTCGGCCAGGATGCGGCCGGAGAACTCTACCTGATGGACTATCGCGGCGGGGCGGTGTTTCGTTTCATCCCTGCCAGGCCTGATGATCTCCGGCCGTCCTCATCGAGGTCCAGGAACGAGTAGGTGAGATCCCCTTCACCCGCTCCCGGCAAGGCTGTAGACGACGATGCCGATAAACTCGGATATGGCGAGCGAATTCTGCCAGAAGGCTCCGGCGTTCGGGATCATGCGCGGTCGCCCAAGAGACGCCTCACCTCCACGGCATTTTCGTAGGTCGTCCGTGACCGAGACTCCACAACAATGGCGTTCGCCGGAACGCCGATGCCTAGAGCAAACCGTTTCATGTACTCTGCTTCCCGAGCCCCCTCCCCGATGACGCTCGAATCACCTCCTGACATGACGATTGTCGGAGCAAGGCCGTGCGAATACAGATCAGTCCCGCAGAGTACCCGCTGCATAGTCAACGGTGTCAGCTCTGTCGTCGGCCGGAGCGAACCTTTTTCCGCGACACCGCCGCCGAGCACCACGATGAAATCCGACTTCGAGAGGACGGTGGGATCCTTTGGAGGATGCCACGTTTCGAGGGCTCCTAGCAGATTCCATGCGACGATCGAGTTTCCAAAAAGACAGATGAGCAAGAAGATCGTCAGAGCAAGGCGGCGGATCCAGTGCGTCGGCCCTGGAGAGGAGGGGAGCCAGGACAGGATCAGGATCAGTCCAGCCAGGGCCACCAGCCACGTATAGGGATAGACCGCATACTTGGCCACCTTGTAGAGGCCGTACAGAAATGGAGACAGTTCCATGAATCAGGTAGTCAAGGAAGGGATCGGGCGCTGGATCAGCCAGACAGCCTTGAAACTCAGTCGTGAGACACCAGTGTAGCCTGAGGGACTGTCAAAAGCGAGGGCGGAATCGGCGCTGCGCCGGCGCAGTATTCCAGAACTTGCGTGCGAATCGGCAGTGATAAGGGGAGCGGGATCAATGCGGATTGGATTTCTGAATGTCCTGTTCGACTTCGTGCTCATGGATCTCGCGTTGACGCTCACACTGGCTGCATTTCGCCGAGAGCATGCCGTTCTGTCCGCGCGCTTCAAAACGAAACACCAACGTGTAGCGAGAACAGGTGCAGTAGGGACAGGGGTGCCCATCGAGTTCCCGCCAGGTCCGGGCGATGCGTCCGGTCTGACCGGGGATGCGCTCCACTTTTCCTGCGAGCCGCGGCCTCAACGGGTCCAGCATATCGCCCTCTTGATTGAAATGCTCAGACGACATCAGTGAGACCTGCCTGCGACGACTGTCGCGCCACCCGTCCGAATGCTTGATGTCACGA
>JACRLS010000306.1 GCA_016235225.1 Nitrospirota bacterium
GGTCCGTCGACATGCTGTTGATCGACACGGGCGCGGGGATTTCGTCCAACGTGCTCTACTTTGCGGTTGCGGCACAGTAGATTCTGGTCGTCGCCTCTCCCGAACCGACGTCGATCACGGATGCCTATGCCTTGATGAAAGTTCTGTTTCTTCAGCACGGCGAAAAGCGCTTCCGGCTCTTGGTCAACATGGCGGATGGCGGCGCCGAGGCCATGGAGGTGTATCGCAAGTTGTGCACGGTGGCGGATCGGTTTCTCAACATCTCCATCGATTACGTCGGGTATGTCCCGCAGGACGACTACGTCACGATGGCGGTGTGCCGGCAGCGGGCCGTGGTGGATCTATATCCCCGCGCGCCGTCCAGCCGGCAGTTTGAGAAACTGGCGAAGGTCGTCGGCGGGTGGGACGTGCCGGAATTGCCCAAGGGCACGATGCAGTTCTTCTGGAGACGGCAAATCGCATGACACGTCGAATGTGGAACGTCAAACGTCGAAGGTCCAACGTGAGACGTTCGACGATCTTCCTATGGTTGACATTTGACGCGTCATTGAAAGGCAGGGAGGCCACGTGAAAGTCGCAAGCAGCAAAAAAAGCGAGGGAGAGACGTTGCTCGAGCAGAAATCCGAGAAAACGCAGAAAGCCCTCTCGAAGCAGGACGTCGAGCGTGAGCGCGTGATTCGGGAGTTTGCCTTCGTGGTCCGGGCGATGGCCCATCGGCTGGCCTACCGGCTGCCTGCGCACCTGGATGCGGACGATCTCATTTCGGCCGGTGTGATCGGTCTGATGGATGCGATGACGAAGTACGACCCGTCCCGTGAGACCAAGTTCAAGACCTATGCGGAGTTCCGGATTCGCGGCGCGATGCTCGATGAGATCCGGTCGATGGACTGGATCCCACGCTCGGTCCATGAGCGCATCGGGCTCTTACAACGCACGCACAATGACCTGCTCAAACGACACGGCCGGCCGCCGACGGACCATGAAGTGGCCGCGGCGTTGAACATGAGCATGGAGGAGCTGGACGAGTTCCTCACCCGGTCCCAGGGTGCGGTGGTGATCAGTTTGGACGATCTCGGCGTTCGCGAAGTGGATAGTCACCGGATTCTGACGGCGCTGGTCGACACCGAAAATCCGGATCCGCTGGCCCAGGTTCTCTCTGACAATGTCCGGGATGTCCTGGCCAAGGCGATCGGGGAGTTGCCGGAGAAGGAGCGGACGGTGTTACAGCTCTATTACTACGAGGATCTGACGATGAAAGAAATCGGCGGCATCCTCAACGTGACGGAATCGCGGGTATGTCAGATTCACACGAAGGCGGTCGTTCGTCTCAAGGGCAAGCTCCAACCGGTCTTATGAGGAACCGTTCGTCGCGTCCCGCGTCTCTGCGTCTATCGCGTTGTTGTGTCTCTTGAGTCGTTGCGTCGCTCGCGAAAGACGCAATCGACGCGCCCACGCAATCGACGCAAGAGCCGCAACGACGCTTCACGTCCGTGCGCCGGCGTTCACTGTCTCACGGATCTCGCTCCACTGGCTGAGGGGCACGCTGTAGAAGGCTTCGACGATCACCGGATCGAACTGCTTTCCGTTGCACCGGGAAATCTCGTCGCGCGCCGCCATGAACGATTGGGCCTTCCGGTAGGGACGATCGGATGTGATGGCGTCCAGGGTATCGACTACCGCAAAGAGCCGCGCGCCGAATGGAATACCGTCCCCTTTCAATCCGCGCGGGTAGCCGCCCCCGTCGAAGCGTTCATGATGCGAGAGGATGATCTTCGAGGCCTCGCGCAGGAACTCCACTTGCGACGCCAGCCGATAGCCGAGTTCGCAGTGGGTTTTCATGATATCCCACTCCTCGGGCGTGAGCTTCTGGGTATTCAGCAGAATCCGGTCCGGAATTCCGATCTTGCCGATGTCATGGAGGTAGACGCCACGCTCCAGGGTGGTGAGGGGGGCGTCTCCCATCTTCAGCACGCGGCCGAGCGTGAGGGCGTAGCGGGCGACCCGTTCCGAATGGGCGTGCGTTTCGATATCCCGCGTGTCAAGGGCGGCGCCCAGGGCCTGGAGAGTTTCCCTGTAGGTCTGTTCGAGTTGTCGGATGACGTCCTTGAGTTGCTGGCTCCGCTGGTCGACCTGCGCTTCGAGCAGGGCTTGATAGGCCTGTCCGCCCAGGATCAACTGGCGCTTCAGCAATCCGCGTGACACGCTCTGCTGCAGCGCCTCCGGTTTGAACGGCTTGATCACATAATCGTCCGCGCCGCTCCGGATGGCTTCCACCGACAGGTCCAGTTCCCGCGAGCCCGTGATCATGATGACGACCACGGTGGGATCGAGACGGCGGGCTTCCGCCAGTAGATCGAGCCCGCTGGCGCCCTGCAGATTGATGTCGACGATCAGCACGTCCACCCGGCCGTCGCGAAGGACGGTGAGCGCTTGGTCGCGGTTCGCGGCCGTGACGAGGGTGGCGCCGGTCTCCTCAAGCGCGTCCGTAATGAATGCCAGCACGCCCGGTTCGTCATCCACGATGAGGATTGTGGCGCCTGTTGAGACCACATCGGTCAGCAAGCCCTGGGCGAAGCTGTGTTGGATGAGCGCCCGCGTCGAGGCGGTGATCGTCAGGATGTCAGGGCTCGCCTGGGGTTCGCCGGTGAGGCTTGGAGTGCCGCCCCCCTTGGCCAGCGCGACCAGATCCTCGCAGCGCTGGGCTCGCCCGCAGGCGCGTTGGATGTCGAGCCGTAACGGCTCGGCCAGAGGCTCTGATTGATTCAGTTGCTCGACCGCCGCGTGGATATGGCTGATCATGCCTTCAATCCGGGCCGGTAGGGCCTCCGGCAGCCACAGGACAAACTCATCGTCCGCATAGCGCCCCGCCAATTCACCTGATCCCAACGTGGTGGTGATGATCCGGCCGATGAGGGTCACGGCCCGGTCACAGGCCTGTTGCCCATGCCGCTTTCGGAGGGCCCGGTATCCAGGGAGGGTGAGGACGACGACGGCCCGAACGGACTCGGTACCCGCCTCAGCTTCCCGCTCTGCCGCGACCGCCCGCGTGAGCGACTCACGGACCAGCAGTCCGGATACGGGGTCCTGTTGTGGGGAGTCGACGGAAGCGAGCGGAGCGAACGGCATGGCGTGGGAGTCCTTTCCGGAATCTGGCGATCTGATGATCTGATGAGTGATCGGAAATTTCCGAGCAATCAACAGATCGACAGATCAACAGA
>JACRLS010000086.1:0-1913 GCA_016235225.1 Nitrospirota bacterium
AAGAAGATGGTGGAGTCCGTTGATTTTGAGACGGCGAAAGACAAGGTCCTGATGGGGGCTGAACGCAAAAGTATGGTGCTGACGGACGAAGAGAAGCGGATTACCGCCTATCATGAGGCCGGGCATGCGTTGATGGCGAAGCTGTTGCCCGGCACCGATCCGGTTCACAAGGTGACCATCATCCCGCGTGGCCGTGCGCTCGGAGTGACCATGCAATTGCCCACCGACGATCGGCACAATTATTCCAAGGACTTCCTATACAACACGCTGGCCATCCTGATGGGAGGGCGTGTGGCCGAAGAACTGGTGTTCAAGAACTACACGACCGGCGCCGGCAACGACTTGGAGCGGGCGACAGACCTTGCCCGCAAGATGGTCTGTGAGTGGGGCATGAGCGAGAAGTTGGGACCGTTGACCTTCGGAAAGAAGGACGAGGAGATCTTCCTGGGCCGAGAGATTGCAACCCGGCGCGATTTCAGCGAACAGGTGGCCCTCGAAATCGATCACGAAGTGAAGCGGCTCGTGATCGAAAACTATGAGCGGACGAAGCGTGTGCTGACCGACCGCATGCGGACCTTGAAAGCCTTGGCCGAAGCGTTGTTGGAGAAAGAAGTTCTGGACTCCCCCGATATTGACCGCATTATTCAAGAGTCGTCGGCTGAACCGGTTGCGGTTTGACCCGACCATCTCATCCTTGGCGTGCGAAAAGGCAAAAGGACGGATGTCCTTTTGCCTTTAGCTTTTTTGGCTCCATCCGTTTCGTCGTGGCTTCTGACACTCCGGCAAGGCTCGCACCGTCGTCAGGCGGAGCCTGTCGCATAACTGCCGGCACCCATACGATTCCCTGAAGAGCCGCCTTGGGACGCCATGAAAGCGCATAAGACCGCCGCGAGCGGGCGGTCCATCTGGAAGGTCATCGATCAAGTGCTGACCTGGGGGCCTCGTCCTTTGGTGATGGGGGTCCTCAATGTGACACCCGATTCATTTAGTGACGGCGGCCGCTTCCTTGAGCCGTCCGTGGCGATCGACCATGCCCTCAAGATGGTGGCGGAGGGGGCGAACGTGATCGATGTCGGGGGAGAGTCGTCACGACCGGGCGCCGAGCCTGTCGAGGTGTCCGAAGAGCTGCAACGGGTCATTCCGGTGATGGAGGCCCTGGCTCGGGCCATCGCGGTTCCTCTCTCGGTCGACACGACCAAAGCGGAGGTGGCCAGGCAGGCGGTGAGATCCGGGGCCTCGATCATCAACGACATCAGCGCGCTGAGATGGGATCCTGCCATGCGCCGGGTCGCCGCCGAAACGGGAGCCGGCGTGATCCTGATGCACATGCAAGGCGCTCCGAAGACCATGCAACGTGCGCCGGAGTATGCCGATGTGGTCCGAGAGGTCAAGAACTTTCTGATCTCCTCGCTGCGTGAGGCAACGAAGAGCGGCATCGAGCCAGAACGGATATTGCTTGACCCCGGGATCGGTTTCGGAAAGAATTTACAGCAGAACCTGACCTTGCTCGCTGAACTGGGCTCACTGGCCGAGATCGGGCGGCCCCTCTGCGTCGGAGTCTCTCGGAAGTCCTTCATCGGGGCGGTGACGGATGCGGCGTTGCCTGATCGCCTGCCCGGGAGTCTGGCTGCGGCGGTCGTCGCGATGATAAACGGGGCCAGGCTGTTGCGGGTGCATGACGTTCCGGAGACGGTGGCGGCGTTGAACATGGCCACCGCGATCCTGGAGCATCGAGTAGAAAAGGAAGTCTCATGAGAAAACTGTTCGGCACCGACGGCATCCGGGGCGTGGCCAACCTTGAGCCGATGACCAGTGAAACCGTCATGAAATTGGGGCGTGCGGCGGCCCATCTGTTCAAGGTGCGGTCGGGGCGCCACCGGATCGTCATCGGCAAAGACACGCGCTTGTCGGGG
>JACRLS010000086.1:1922-9370 GCA_016235225.1 Nitrospirota bacterium
TGACGTCGGGCATCTGCTCCATGGGAGTGGATGTGCTCCTGGTGGGCCCGCTCCCAACGCCCGCCATCGCTTTTCTGACGCGAAGCCTCCGGGCCGATGCCGGCGTCATGATCTCGGCGTCGCACAATCCCTATCAGGATAACGGCATCAAGTTTTTCTCCAACGACGGATTCAAGCTGCCCGATGAGTTCGAACTCCGGATGGAGGAATTGCTCTCCTCCGGCGAAATCGAGCACCTGCGTCCGACCGCCGATGATATCGGGAAGGCCTTTCGCATCGACGATGCGGAAGGCCGCTACATTGAATATGTGAAGCGGTCGATTCCACGGGATCTCGACCTGCAGGGTCTCAACATCGTCGTGGACTGTGCCAACGGCGCGGCGTACAAAGTCACCCCGAAAGTTCTGCGTGAACTGGGCGCCACGGTCTGGGCCATCGGCAACGAGCCGAACGGGACGAACATCAACGCCGAGTGCGGGGCCATGCATCCGGCGCAACTGCAGCGCGAAGTCCTGAAGCACGGGGCGCACATCGGGATGGCGCATGACGGCGATGCCGACCGGATCATCTTTGTAGACGAGCAGGGCCGGGTGGTGGACGGCGACCATGTCGTGACCATGCTCGCATTGGATCTCCATGAGCGCGGGATGCTGAAGAAGAGGACTGTGGTCGGCACGGTGATGAGTAACTTCGGCATGGAACTGGCGTTGGCGCAAGCCGGCCTCACGCTGATCCGCACGCCGGTGGGGGATCGATACCTGCTCGAACGCATGTTGGCAGAAGGCTACAACGTGGGCGGGGAACAGTCGGGCCACCTGATTTTCCTGGACTTCAACACGACCGGCGACGGCTTGATCTCAGGGCTGCAAGTCCTCAAGTTGATGAAACGGGGCGGCCAACCTTTGTCCAAGCTGGCCATGTGCATGACGGCGACGCCCCAAGTCCTTTTGGGCGTGAAGGTCCGGAGCAAGCCTGACTTGCAGGGGATTCCGGAGCTCCAGCAGGCGATTCAGAAGGCGGAAGCCACGCTCAATGGCACGGGGCGGGTCCTCGTGCGGTATTCCGGCACCGAACCGCTTCTGCGCATTATGGTGGAGGGCAAGGACCAACGCGAGATTCAAGGCGTGGCGGAGGATCTTGCCTGCGTGGTCCGGAGTTGTCTGACCTGAGCGATTGGTCCGCCGGCGACGGCTGGCGGAGCCCCTTCCCGTCCCTCATTTCCCTCTGTTATCCTCTCAGCGGCTTTCATCGATCACTCATGCAGTTCCCGGTATGTTGCCTGCGTTGACCCTGGGATTTCTTGCAGGGCTTCTCTTGGGCTCGTATGCCCCCTTTCTTCCGCTGACGATCACTGCCCTGCTCCTCCTCGCTGCCGTCACGATCACGATCTTGGAACATCGCGGCGCACTGGACCGTTCGATCGGCCACGCGGCCTTTCTGGCAGGGTTGGTCGGACTGCTGTATTGGACGATCAGCAGCCACCCGGCGCCGACCGTCGAGGGCTCCCGGTTTTTCACTGATACGCCCGTCAGGGTCACAGGGGTCGTGCGGCAACCGGTCCGCCGGTTCCCGGGCCGAGCCGTCCTGGTCTTGACCGATTGCCGGTTCGGACCCGATGGCATTCAGGCCGGTGTGCTCGATCGCGTGAGGGTCACATGGCGTGAGGCCGATGCGGCCTTCCTGCTCGGAGATCGCGTCGCGCTGACAGGCAAGCTCCGGGCTCCGAGCGGATTCAAGAATCCGGGGGGATTCGACTACGGAGGTTACTTAGAGCACCAAGGCATCGAGGCGGTGATCTCCGTGACCGGACCCGGGCAAGTCGCGCTGGTGGACCAGCCGGCGACGCGGTCATGGTGGACTCCGTGGCGCATTGTGGAGCGCTGGCGGGAACGGTTGCGCGTCAGTGCGCTCCATTCGCTGGACGAGTTGGCCGCGGGTGTGTACCTCGGGATGATCCTTGGGCAGTCCGGCTACGTGACGCCGGAGGCTCGGGATATCTACATGGCGACCGGCACGGTACACATTCTCTCGATTTCTGGTTCGCATCTCGGGCTGATCGCCATGCTCTGCTTTTGGTCGATCAGGGGGGCTTCCCGCATTCTGCCGTCGCGTTGGCTCCTCATCCTGTCGCGGCGAATCACGCCGACGCGTCTCGCTGCGGTGCTGACGGTCCCTCCCGTGACCTTCTACACATTGCTGGCCGGGTATGAAGTGGCCACGGTGCGATCCTGGTTGATGATCATGCTGTTTCTCTGGGCTCTCTGGTTGGGGCGTCCCAATCCGGTTCTGGTCACGCTCTGCACCGCGGCCCTGGCGATTCTGCTGCACGACCCGGCGGCGCTCTTTGACATCTCGTTCCAGTTGTCGTTTTTATCGGTGCTGGCGATCGGATTGGCACTGCCGCTCACGCAGTCTGAGCCGGATCTACCTCCGGAAGGCGGGTGGTCGATCCGCGATCGCCTGCACACCTGGCTCACCGGGTATTCGGTGATAACCGGCAGCGTGACCCTGGCCACGGTGCCCTTGGTGGCGCTGTACTTCAATCAGATCGCCTGGCTGGGGCTCGTGGCCAATCTCATCATCATTCCCTTTGCGGGGTTCGTCGTCGTCCCCCTGGGACTGGCCTCCGCGGTGTGGGGGCTGGTCGTCGGTGGAGACGCGCTGCCGGCTGCGGCCCTCAATCAGATGATGTGTGACGGATTCACCGGTCTCGTTCACCTGTTCGCGCACATTCCCGGCTCTGAATGGCATGTGGCTTCGCCCGCCGTGCCGATGATGGTCCTCTACTATGGGGCCTTGCTGATGCTACTCGTTGGCCGGCAGAGGCTTGCCCGGAGCGCAACGATTCCGTTGGTCACGGCAGTGGCGCTCATGCTGGGCTGGTGGACCTGGTCTCCGCGGTGGGCGCAGGACTCATCCGTGGTTCGGGTCACGTTTCTGGACGTCGGGCAGGGCGATGCCACCGTGGTGGAGTTCCCGGAAGGGAAGACCATCTTGATTGACGGTGGCTCGTCCTATGATTCCCTGGATCTAGGCCGTGCCGTCGTGGGGCCCTATCTGTGGGACCGGGGGATCAGGCGGCTGGATCATCTGATCGGGACACATCCCCAATTGGATCATGTCGGTGGCCTGGCGTCGGTGGCACGCAAATTTGTGCTGGGCCGGTACTGGGGAAACGGGATCGACCGGGAGGAGAGATTTCATCAACGGCTGCGGGATGAGTTGCGAGCCAAAGGAATACCGGAAGAACGCGCCGAAGCAGGGCTGGTGCTGGCGGAATCGCCGAGCTGCCGGTTGGTCGTGCTGAATCCGCCGCGGTCGGAGGATGGGCCATCAGCCGGCCGCCACGGCCCAGGCATGGAGGTGCGTCGGGACGGGAGCGCGCTGAACAATCTGTCCATCGTCACGCGACTCACCTGTGGCGCGCATGCCTTTCTCTTTGCCGCCGATATTGAATCGAAGGCCATGCAGCGCATGCTCGATCATGGCGACGCCCTGCAGTCGGAGGTCCTCAAGGTGCCGCATCATGGGGCGCTCAGCTCCTTGCATGACGAGTGGATAGGCCGTGTGCATGCCGGGAACGCCGTCGTGTCAGCAGGCCCGCACAATCCCTATGGTCATCCGGTGGAACGTGTGCTGACCGCTTACCGGGATGTCGGGAGTCATGTCTGGATCACACGAGACGAGGGGGCGGTGTGGATGACGGCGTCGATTCAGGGACCCGGTCTTCAAATTCACAGCGCTCGCGAGCGGTCGCTTCATCCGGTATTGCCGGGCTCCTCAATGATGGTGGAGGAGTTGGGCAATCTCACTCGTGTCTGGCAGAGATGGATCGAGTCGTAACCGCGTCCTCTCATGGGAGCCTGCTGAACGGCTCTCTACGGCTCTCTGATGTCCTTCTCCGAGATGGTGAAAGAGATGCCCCCCCAAGATATTGTTATGGGAGGATGGCGCCCCCACAATTACTTGACATCTTTGAAAAATTTCGGCACACTGCCGGGCAATTCTCCAGGTTGTTGGACCCGAGGATCATCCTCTCGAAGTAGAAGAGTAGAGTAAGAACGATGGTTCGACTTTCCGATCTCATCAAGGCCCGTGGCGGCCACGTCGAGACGAAATCGACGACGTCTGTGCAACCCTCCGCTGCGCCCGTGGCCTCTCCAGATGAGCCGGTTGTCGATGTCATGGCGGAGCAACTGGTGAAACTGCGCAAGAATGTCGAGCAGACACTTCACGAAACCGCGGCGCTGTCTGCGCCGGACAGCCATCCGGAATCCGTGCTGTGCCGGCGCGCTGAACGGTGCGTCGCCGCGCTGGCAGAAGCGCTCCTGAATGACGCGCCCCTGTCTTTGGGTGAGGCCAGCCAGGTTGCCCACGACATCGTCGCGTCGCTGGTCCAGGACAAGACGCTCGTGACACGTGTCCTTGCTCCGGCACAGGAGTCGTCGCTGATCGGCAACATGGTGCACACGTCGATTGTTGCGACCGAGATCGGTCTTGCCATCGGCTATCGGGAGGACGAACTGGCTCAACTGGCTCTGGCGGGGCTCGTGCACGACATCGGCATGTTCCGGTTGCCGATGCCGCTGGTGCTGCGGACGGGACGCTGGTCGAGAAAACAGATCAGCATCATGCAGAAACACACGCAGTACGGCGCCGATGCCGTGAAGCGTGTCGAGAAGTACGCCTGGCTGAGCGACCTGATCATCCAGGAGCATGAGCGGATCAATGGGAGCGGTTATCCGTCGGGGTTGAAGGGGACGCAGATTCGTGAGCCGGCTCAGGTGATTGGGTTGGCCGATCGCTTCGATGCCTTGCTCCGCTCGCGGAGCTGGCGCAAGGGGATGCTGCCGTATGAGGCGGTGCGGGTGGTGCTCTCGACCGAGCGCGAGCACTTTTCGACGCGCGTGTTGAAAGGATTTGTCCGGAGCATCACGCTCTATCCGCCCGGTACCTGGGTCAAGCTCAGCACGGGCTCCGTCGGGATGGTGACGTCGATCAATGCGCAGCATCCGCTCAGGCCTGTCGTGTCGGTCGGGAAACGGGGACGGCGTGGGGATCTCCAGGGAAATGAGGACGTGGTGGATCTCAGTCTCGCGCCGTCCCTCTGCATCAATCAGGCGATCACGCCGGTGCAAGCGCATTCAACGACCACGCACTAACGCTTTGCCATGACCCCTCTCTCTACGTGATGCAATTCGCCGATACCTTCCTTGACGGTTCCCATTTCGCTCGACGACATTGGCTGCTGATTCTGATCGTCACCCTCGCGGGACCGGCGGCGGGTGGGGCCATTGGATGGCTGCTGGCTCCGCCGCCGGAGTATCAGGCGACGGCCACGGTTTGTCTGCAGTCTGCCTTCTGTCCGACTCGAGTCAGGTCGTCCAGGCCGGCCAGCCGTCGGAGGGACAGTCCCCGCTCGGCGCGGTGTCCAGTCTGGCGATCGCCGAAGAGGCCGCCCGTCGTCTGAACATGGTGCCGGCAATCGGCGATCCGGAAATGCGGAAAGCCTCGCCGTACCTCGGTGTCATCCAGAGACTCCGGCAACACATCGAGACGCGTGCGGTCCCCGGCGGCATTGCCATCATCGCGTCGTCCGATCGGCCGGACGGCGCGGCATTGATGGCCAACACTGTGGCGGAAGCCTATCAAATCGAGCGGAGACGGTGGCGAGACCAACGCTGGGTGGAGGGGAAGCGGCTCATCGAGGCGCAACTGGTGGGCGCAGAACACCGGCTCGACGAGACGGAACAAGACCTGCGGGAATTTCGGGAGCGGGAAGGCCCTGTCCTGTATGCTGAAGAGGCCAAGGCCACGCTGGATTCCATCATCTGGCTGGAACGGGAGCAGGAAGAGCTGCAACGGACGAAGGCTGAAGCCGGGCGACTGGAGCAAACCCCAAGACTGCGCGGGGCGCAGGCGCAAGAGGCGGTGTTGGTCAAGCAGCTCGCCCGTGCCCGCGAGCGCTACACCCGCCTCCCGAAGGCCGCGGCACAGTTGGCGCGACTTGAGCGGGCAATCAAGGTCGAGGCAGAAGGCTATGAGAGTCTGAAGAATCAGTATGACCGTCAAGTGTTGTTCGGCGCGCAACAACAGGGGGAACAGATCGAGATTGAGCCGGCCCTGGCGCCGGCTGAACCGCGTACGCCGCTGTGTCTTCGATGGTGGTTGGTGGGCGGGGGGATGGTGGGACTGTGTCTCGGTCTCGTGGGCGCGTTCTGGCGTGAGACCCGTGCGACCTCGCTGAGAACTATAGATGGGGTTCAAATCTCCCTGAAACTTCCGGTTCTTGGCGTGCTGCCCCGATACCGGGAGCGGGCGCTTCGGAATCGCGTGGCCGAGCGGCTGCCGACCAGTCTGACGCCTGAGGGGCTCGCGGTGGTCTCGAAACTCTTTCCGCTCGGGTCCCCTGATTCCCAGCAGGCCGAAGGCATTCGTGCCGTTCAGGCGAACTTGGAGTTCGCCGCGGGGGGCACTCTTCCCAAGATGTTGACCGTGACGAGTGCAGGAATGGGAGAAGGGAAGACGCTCATGGCGGTGAACCTGGCCGTGTCGCTGGCGCAGGAAGGACGGCGGGTGCTCCTCGTGGATGCGGATCTTCGGAGGCCCACCGTGCATGAACGGCTTGGGCTGGCGCGTGATCCCGGACTGGCCGACGTCCTGAGCGGGTCCGTTCCCTGGCGGTCTGCCGTGCAGTCGGTGGCCGATTTGCTCCTGGGCAGCCTGGGGATTGATCAAGTGATGCGCGCGCCGAGACTCGACAATCTGTCCATCTTGCCGGCAGGGAGTCAGGCGGTCTCTTCGCAACCGATGTCATCGGCCAAGTTAACGGCTCTGCTCAAAGAAATGCGTGAGGAGTATGACCTGGTCCTGGTCGACACGCCTGCAATTCTTCCGGTTCTCGATGCGGTTCGAGTGAGCGCCAAGGCGGATGGGACCATCCTCGTGTTCCAGGGCGGGAAGGGAGGATTCCCGGCGCTCAAACGAGCCAAGTTCCTGCTCGACCATGCGCGTGCCAAGGTGCTCGGGTTGGTGCTGACGAACGTCGGACCGGAGGTGTTGCCGGAGACCGGTGCCTACGGGTACGATTCCCAGTAGGCAGGAGTCGAGGGAGTCGGGACTACCGATGATTGCCACGGTCGAATGGAAAGACGGCGCCGTCAGGCTCTTGGATCAGAGTCTGTTGCCGAATGAGGTCCGGTTTCTGGACTGTCGGGACTATGTTCAGGTGGCGACCGCCATTCGGGAACTCAAGGTGCGCGGCGCGCCGGCGATCGGGGTGACGGCGGCGATGGGAGTGGCCCTGGGCGCGCAGTCCATCGATGCGAACGACTACGAGAGCTTGGCCAAGGCCGTGCGGGCAATCGGGGATCACCTCGCGGCGACACGTCCCACCGCCGTCAACCTGTTCTGGGCTATCAGCCGGATGATGCAGACGCTCGATCACG
>JACRLS010000087.1 GCA_016235225.1 Nitrospirota bacterium
GTAGGCATTGCTCTTGAACGGGCTTTCGCCCTTCAGCTCCAGCAGCAAGCCGATTTCTTCTAGAATTCTTGCGACGTCGTGCTTGGTCATGACTTACAACCGGCGATGGGCTATAGACGATGGGCTATGGGCGGGAACTTGGGTAATCGAGGATCGCGGTCAGAAAAGCCTCCAACCTCAGACCTTTAACCTCAAGCCCCATCCTATCGCCCATTGCCTATAGCCTCTCACCTTCCGCCTTGCGCCCGATTCTACGCGGCGGGTCGGTTGGCCGCAAGCAAGCGCCTGTGGTACGATCCGTCGCCATGAGACGCCTCTCGCTTTGCTTCTTGTTGGCGGGCCTAGCCCTGATGGCCATCCACCCGACATCCCCCGCTCATGCTGCGCCGGTTCCCGGCCTCGATGAGTCCGGAGCCACCACGGAATACAAGTGCAATTTCGGCATGGGGCAAGGCGAGGCCAAACAGAGTTGCACCATTCCCATCCCTGAAGGATGTCGCGTCGTCCATCTCCCCGAGACGACCAAGCCCTGGGCCTCTCTCTCGAAAGCCGGCAACACTCACTGTAAGTTCGATGAGAAAGCCAGCGACTGGAAAACCCGCGTGACCGGCATCTGTGGGCGCTGCAAGACCAGCCACTGCTCGGCGCTGTTTACCGTGAGAGCTGACTGCTCGGGCCGATAGCCGCCTCCCCATGTCTCTCTCTGACGCGATCAAACGCGAAGCCCTCGCCCTGGGTTTCGAAGCCGTCGGCATCGCGCGCGTTGCACCAGCCTTTCCGGAACCGTCGGATCTCCCCCCCCTGACCCCTCACCCTTTACCCCTCATCAGTTTGCTGTCGGAACGGCTTCGCGCCTGGCTGGACCGCGGCTACCACGCCACCATGGCCTGGCTGGCCCGGGCGCCTGCACGTCGGGCTGATCCCTCCGCGGTCCTGCCCGGCTGTCGATCCATGGTCTGCGTGGGCACTCATTACTACACCGGTCACCCGCCCCGCGAACATCCCGGGCACGGGCGGATCGCCCGATACGCCTGGGGCCAGGATTATCATCATGTGGTGCTGCCCAGGCTCGAACGGCTCGCGGAGCGCATCCGCGCGCTGGCGCCAGGGACTCACACCCGTTGCTATGTGGACACGGGCCCTATCATGGAGAAAGCCTGGGCACAGGAGGCCGGCCTGGGCTGGATCGGCAAGCATTCCAACCTGGTTTCGGCACAATTCGGCTCGTGGTTGCTTCTGGGAGAAGTGCTGACGACGCTCGACCTGGAACCGGATGAGCCCGGGCAGGACCTGTGCGGCTCCTGCACCCTCTGCATCAAGGCCTGTCCTACCGCGGCCATCGCCGAGCCGTACCTCGTCGATGCCGCGCGCTGTATTTCCTATCTGACGATCGAGCGGCACCATCCCGGCCAGGACATCGACCCGGAGTTTCTACCGATGCTGGGCAACCGGATCTTCGGCTGCGACGATTGCCTCGACATCTGCCCCTACAATGCCCAGGCCCCTGTGACTCAGGAACCGGCCTTCCAGCCTTCAGCGCTCACACAGGCGCCGCACCTCGAAACATTGGCAGGGCTGAGCGCATCCGACTTCGAAGCCACGTTTCGGCGCAGTCCTATCAGGCGCGCCGGATATGCCGGCTTTCTGCGGAACGTGCGGATCGCCCTCGATAATCTAGCCCGCTCGAACATCACTTCCAGCTCCTAGGCTATCCCCCCCGTTCGGTGGCCTTGTGCCCAGGATCACGTTTCACTTATAGTGAGGGCATGCCTACAGCGACCGTGCTCATCGTCGAAGATGACGCGCGGATGCGGCGCGTCCTCGAACTGGTGCTCAAGGGGGAGGGTTACGACCTGCTCCTCGCCGGGTCCGGGGAGGAGGGCGTTCAGGCGCTTCAGCACCACCCCACCCTCAGACGGCTGTACCTCGATGTGCCGGTCGTGATCCTGGCCGGCTCTAACTCCGTCGCCACGGCCGTTGAGGCGATGAAGAAGGGCGCCTACGACTACATCGTCAAGCCGGTAGACAACGATGAGTTGAAGCTCACGCTGGCCCGCGCCCTCCAAGCCAGACGGTTGACGCAGGACAACAAGACGCTCCGTGCAAGCCTCGACGATCACTTCGGATTCGATCGTTTGGTGAGCCGCTCTCCACAGATGGCGAAGGTCAAGCGGCTGGCCCAGGATATCGCCCAGACCGATGCCACGGTGCTCATCACCGGCGAGAGCGGCACCGGCAAAGAAGTACTGGCCCGCGCGATGCATTACGCCAGCCCCCGAGCCTCCGGCCCGCTTGTCGCCTTGAATTGCGCCGGCATCCCGGAATCGCTCTTGGAGTCTGAATTGTTCGGCTATGAAAAAGGCGCCTTCACGGACGCGAAGCAAGCCAAGAAAGGGCGCTTCCAACTGGCCGACCACGGCACGCTGTTTCTCGATGAAATCGGCGAGATGAGTCTCCCGGCCCAAGCCAAGTTCTTACGCGTGCTGGAAGATCGCATGGTGGACCCGCTCGGAGGCGTGCGGGGCGTGAAGGTGGACATCCGCGTGATCGGCGCCACCAACCAGGATTTACGGGCCTTGATCGCTCAAGGTCGGTTCCGCAAAGATCTCTATTACCGACTGCACGTCTGCCCCCTCCATCTCCCCCCCCTCCGGGAACGGACCGGCGACGTGCGCGAATTGCTCGATTACTTCCTGGAAACCGCCTGCCGCGAGCGAGGGGCTCGGATCAGCCAGCTCTCGCCGGAGGCATTGGAGATTCTGGAACGCTATCATTGGCCGGGGAACATCCGGGAGCTGCACAATATCGTCGAATTGCTGACGATTACGTGCCGCGAGGACGTCATCATGCCCAGCCACCTCCCGCCGCATCTGCGCACGGCCGAGCCCCACGAAGGATCGACGAATCATGCCCTCCCGAAGATTTCGCTGCTCTCGCTGGGTCTGTCGGTGGAAGACGTCGAAAAGGAAATGCTGCGGGAGGCGCTTCAGAAATCCAGCGGGAATGTCTCAGAGGCCAGCCGGCTCCTTAAAATCACCAGGAACACACTCCGCTATCGGATGGCGAAGTATGAGATGACTGAGCCGCTTCACGGTCACGGGACGTCCGCGGCACAACGGAAACCCAGGGTGGGCCCCCAATAAGTCATGTCATCCCACCCGCGAGAGCTGACTCTCAGTTCAAGCGGACTCTGGCTCCAATCGCCACCGCGCAAGACCCGGAACGATCCTCGCAGCGGTCCTTGAGGATCTTGGGAAGGCCCGGTTGCATAGTAGTCCTCAGCATACCAATCGTTGACCCATTCCCAGACATTCCCAGCCATATCGTGCAGACCGTAGGGGGAGACGGTAGCCGGCAGACTTCCGACGGGAGCCGTTCCATTAGCGCCGGGACTGAGTGACCGTTCACGCAGCCATCTCTTGAGGGATCCCTCGCTGTTGCCCCAGGGATAGCGACGCCCGTCGACCCCTCGGGCGGCCTTCTCCCATTCCGCCTCCGTCGGGAGGCGTTTTCCGACCCAGCGGCAGTAGGTCCGGGCCGCATTCCACGTGACATTGCTGACTGGGTGCTGGGCCACCTGAGAGTCGTCGAACGTTCGGCGGTCCTTCGGAGGTTGGCAGGCGCCACTTTCGACGCAGCGTCGGTACTGGGCGTTCGTGATTTCGTACTTATCCATCCAGAACGAACTGATCGTCGTGCGGTGGGCCGGTCGCGCGTCGGGCTCGCCATCCTCCGCACCCATCAGAAAGTCGCCCATTGGAATCAGCACCATGTCCTCCGGAGGGGTCACCGCGCGCTGCGACAAACGTTGCAATTCCTGCCTCTGAGCTACCACAAGTTGTTCGTTGACCTTGAGAATGGCGGGAGGGTCCTCGGATTCGACAGCCGCCCGATCCCGCGTGGCGTCGGGCTGCGGGCGCGGGATCGGCGCGGTATGCGTCTCCGCCCTTGCCGCGCCCGGCGCGGGTTGGCCCGCCGAGGTCGAAACAGTCTCCGACGCACGCACCGTCTCGATCCGAACCGTGACGGAACCCTCTTTCTGACCGAGATCCCCTGATTTACTCTGGCTCCCTTTCTTGCCCTTGACGGCAAGTTCACGGGACCGCTTGCCGACCGCGGCAAAATTGAAATCCGGGATGTTCGCCAAGAGCGGCATCGCATAGCTGATCGGCACCACAAAAGCCATACCTTCCGGGACAATCCCCGATGGATGGCTGAATTTCGTGGTCACGATCCCGATCACTTCACCCGAAAGATTGAAGACCGCCCCCCCGCTGTTGCCGGGATTGATCGCGGCATCAACTTGAAGCACCCGTTTGATCCCCTTCGAACGGATCGCCGCGATGCGACCACGGGACACGGACACTTCCTTGAGTCCGAATGGAAACCCTACGGCCAGCTCGAGTTCAGTATCCTGACTGACCATGACCGCCGGAGCTCGAAACTCCCCAGCGGCGACGACCGAGATTCGGCGGGCGTTCGAGACAACGTGTTGAGCCGTGAGTACGTACCCGTCGGCATGCACGATCACCCCCGTGCCCGCGGGCTTCTCAACAGGCCCCGACGGCGAGTCCGAAGCCATGGCAGGCCTTACCCCTATACTCAATATCGCTGTCAAGAAGCAGAGCGTCGCGATAATCATTTTTGAATCGGGATGACTACGCTGATCGCTCCGGCATTCTGCCCCAGCTTCAAGCCCTCTTTGGGGTACCCCATCTGATCCGCCTCCCCCCGTGGCTCGCCATGGCAAGTCAGACAGTGGCGTGTGGCGTAGAGGGGAAACATCAGCCGGAGCACTCCGCTTTTCGCCGTCACTTCGGTAATCACTTTCTCCCGCTGATAGGCGGGATCGGCAAACTCACGAAGGACCGCGCGCTCAAACTCATCAGGCGCGTTGGCTGGGTTTCGGGGGACTGAATTGCTTGAGCAAAGCCTTCGTGCTCGTCGAAATCCGAGCTGAGGATAGAGCCCGGAGATCAATGCCCGACCGGCTGAGGAACGTATCCGCGAGCTGGCGCTCGAAAAGGGACGCGGTGAGTTCCGGCGAGAGAGAGGGCGTGCGCGGAACCGGTCTGTCGCCATCGGGACGACCACCGGCCGAGGACGTCGACAGGTTCATGCCTGTCTCCTGAGGATCGGCCATCAGCAGGTTTTCGTTGATGACGTTACGGCCGGAATCCAGCAAGACCGCCAAGAGGCGAGCCGTATTCTCGGCATCGACCACTGTTTTGAGAGAAACCCCGTCGCTGTTGGCAGGAGTGATTCGAGAAGAGGCGGCCTGACTCAGTCCGTCGCTGACTGAGAGCAGTACCACCAAGACACACGTGAGAGGTACACGCATAGTGCCCTTCCACACGGCGTACAATGCACTCACAGGCCAACCGGGACTGCCCATTGATCAGCGATCCACGGGCACTGCCTTCGTGCTGGAGATGGTACCGACCGTTCTGTGGCTGAGTCAAGACTGCATAGAAAAGATCCGGATTATCGTGCTTTGTGAATATCGATCATCACGTTGTCTGAATCGAGCTCCACCAGGACCGGCACCCCCTCCCTGATTGTCGAGAGTTTGCTCCCTGCGAGGGCATCCACCTCAAAAGTGGAGGGCCCTTCAGGAGTCGAGAGCTGAATCTCACTCCAGTAGGGGTCCGTATACCGAAGAGTGCCCATGACGAATCGATGGTCTGGAATCGGCCGATCTCCCCTCGAAACATCAATCAGCACGTTTCCGGAATCAACCAATAAGTTTACGGTTTCTCCTACCCGTGCCTGATGAAGTCCCACCCTATCGGCCTTCACAGGGCTAATGGTCCGAGGCTGGAGGCCGACTCGGGGACTCACAAAGAGCATTCCAGATTGGATCTTCGAGATCACGCCGTTGAATCCATAGTGGACACCTTGAATGACCGCTTCGGACTCGCCCATCTGAGCGTAGACGGAATCGACGACACACAGCGTACCAATCAGGAACACCAGTATCGCAACAGGTTTCCATGTCATGGTGCACCTCTTTCTCATCTTCAGGGTCTAGGAATCGTCGTGACTGGTTGAGGGGCGACGCCCCGTCGGGCAAGCAGTCGCCCCTCACTGGTGGCCACACTACCCAGTGCTTGGCTTTCCTCACTGAGGGATGCCACCGGTCTGGACTGCCGGCACGGAGATCCCATATTCCTGTACGGGCGTGACCATCATCGCGAAATTGTACAACTCGGTGTCGCGGCCAATCTCCGCTCAAGCGGGTCCCAATTTGAATTGGGATAGTTGCTCTTGTAGAACGTCAAGGAATTGGAAATCTCATCAACCCAATTCCCTTGGCCCACTTGCGCCAAGGCCGATCCAAGCGACAAGACCACAATCACACACGATGCGATGGCCAGAAGAATTGTCCTCCAGAAGTTTCCTGTCCTCATCGTGGCCTCCTTCTTGCGCTACGACCTTCCGGCCTGGGCCTTCGGGCCGCATGGATTAAAATGACGTGGCTGAACGCGCATCCTGTTCTCGACTGATTTCCACATCCAACGCGTCCGGCCCTTTCAGCCCCAGTGGGAGAAACATGGCGCCTTCATCCTCGGGCGCTTTCATCGGTGTCTCGTGGCCTTTTTCCACCTCCCGCCCTGGAACGGCTTCCTGGCGACTTGAACTTGGCGCGGTCTCTATGCTGGCAGGCGCGCGCGCCGGCATGCTCTTCTCGATGACTTCCTGTGATGTCGTTGGCGCTCCTTGGGGCTGATCGGCTGCTCTGAGCGGAGCGGCCGTGACACACATCGCCGCGGCAAGCGACAGAAAGACCATCCCCCCTCTGATCATCGAATGGGTTCCCATGGCGTATCCCTCCATCTTCCCTCGATGTTGTGGATTGGACCACCTCTTGTCCCTCCTTGCGACCATTCGACTCGTCAGATAGTAGGAAAGACTGGCTGACAAGGCTATCGCCCAA
>JACRLS010000307.1 GCA_016235225.1 Nitrospirota bacterium
ACACCACACGTTCACGTTCGATAAGCCCGGCCGGTATCCCTATATGTGCTTCATCCACTGGGCCAAGGCGACGATCAAAGGAAAAGTCGCCATGTCCGGGGAGATCATTGTGGAGCCATAGGCCATGGGGCGATCAACGAATCGGCTGAAGCCAGACCAGGAGGCATCTCGATGGGAATCTCATTCGCGGTCAAGGGGGCACTGCTGCTCTTACTCTCTCCTCTCTTCTGTAGCATCGTGATCGGCGCCACGGAACGTGATCCGCTGCCGCCCCGCGTGCCCGACAAAGAACGGGCGGCCGCCCAGGCGATGAAGAACCCCGTGGCGACAAGCCCGGAGAGCCTTGCCAAGGGCAAGGAGCTCTATGAAGGGAAGGGGACCTGCCTGAAGTGCCACGGCGCCACCGGCAAGGGGGATGGGTCGGGCGCAAAGCTTGTGCGCCCCGCCCCTCGGAACATGACGAACCCCGACTGGCAGAAGGCGCGGACCGACGGCGAGATGTTTTGGATCATCAAGAACGGCAGTCCCGGCACCGGCATGGTGGCGCTGATTCCCTCGGACATCACGGAAGACGATGCTTGGAATATCATCAACTATGTGCGGACGCTGAAATAGCGCCTGAGGGCGCGGTGGCCGTTGAATCCGTAGCATCCAAGAGGGAAGCACCCATGCGTTTCAAAGATCTTTCCATCGGTGTACGAGTCGGCGGAGGGTTTGCCCTCCTGGTGCTGGGCATGGCGGTCGTCGCCGGGTCCGGCTGGCAGGGGCTGAATCGGGTCCAGCAGAATACCCGCTTCCTCTACGAGGACGCAGTCGTGCTGGAAGCGGAATTCGGCACTGCCACCACCGCCTTACTCCGGTACCGGAATCGAGTCATTCAAGCCGTCGGGGCTGCCTCGGTCGAGGACTTTAAAGAGTTGGCCGGAGAACTGGATGGGTTGAAGGACTTCGCCGAGCAGATGCTCCGGTCGGCGACCGAGAAACTGACGCACGCCTCCTCCAATAGCGAGGCCACAGCCAAGCAAGTGGCGGCGCTGCAGGAAGCCCTCACCGCCTACTGGGGGCTCGATAAACGGACCATCGACCAAACCCGCGCCTCGTGGGCCGCGGCGACCCCCGCCGACGCCGAGCGACTCCGCAACGCCGCCAAACAAAACGCGTTCTTCACGGCCGGCCCGGCGCTCGACGCTGCCGGGCAAGCGCTGAGCGACATTCAAGAGTCGCTTCGTCAGGGCGCCATGGGGCAATACGTCGCCGCGACCGCGACCGGACGCACGGCCACCCGCACCCTCTGGTTGGTTCTGCTGCTCAGCGTTGTGTTTGCCACCGGCCTGAGTGTTGTGATCGTCCAAGGCGTCACGCGCCCTCTGCACAAGATGAACGAGTTCCTGGACCGGTTGGGCCACGGCGACCTGCGGACCGGCGTGGACTATGCGGCCGGCGACGAAACCGGCGCGATGTGCGCCAATGCGAATCAGTTCATGACGCGTCTCCACACGTTGATTGTGCAGGTCGCGACCGCCAGCAATTCTGTCGCCGCCTCAGCCGGACTCTTATCCAAGACCTCCGGTGAGGTGCGAGACTGCAGTCGGCGGCAGGCCGAGCAGACCTCGCAGGGAGCCGCCGGCGTGGAGGAGATGTCCGCCACGGCGACCAGCATGGCGAACGGGGCGAAAGAAGTGACTTCCATGGCCCAGGCGGCCACGCGAGCGGCCACGGAGGGGGGGCAGGGGATCTCGAATACCATCTCCGGCATTCAAGCCCTGGCCGAGACCGTCGAGCAATCGTCCAAACGCATGGTCTCACTCCGCGAACGATCACAGGAAATCGGGAACATCGTCAAGGTCATCGAGGAAATCGCCGACCAGACGAATCTCCTCGCGCTGAATGCCGCGATCGAGGCGGCTCGCGCCGGCGAACAGGGACGAGGCTTTGCCGTCGTGGCCGATGAAGTGCGCAAGCTGGCGGAACGCACGATGAAGGCCACCTCGGAGGTCACCAGCATGATTCAAGCCATCCAGTCGGATACGGATGTCGCGGTGCAGGCGATGGGCAAGGGCACCCAACAGGCCAAGGCCGGCGTGGAGTTGGTCAACGGGGCCGGCGTCACGCTGTCGCAGATTGTGGAGGTGGTCACCAAGGCCACGAGCATGGTCCAGCAGCTTGCCGGTTCGATCGCCGAGCAGTCGCATGTCACCGGCCAGGTAGCCAGCAATGTGCAGGCCGTGGCGGAGTTCTCCAAACAGAATGAGTTGTCGATCATCGGGCTCACGGGGGCGACGGGACAATTATCGGAGATGGCCATCGATCTTCGCGAAGCCGTCGGGCAATTCAAACTGACCGCCGGGAGCGTCGAAGAAGACCCTTCGCGCTTTGAGGCCACCAGACACTGATCGTCGTTACGACATCGGACAGGTCTCGGAAACCGGAACACCTTCAGGCTCTTTGCGGTTCGGCCCTCATTCCTCGTATCTCGTTGTTCGTGGTTCGACCTTTCGACGGGCTCAAGGTCCCGAGCTAAGTCGAGGGGCAGGCTCACCACCCAGCTTGTCGAAGGGTCGCTCGTCGGTCCCGGCGCGAGAAGCGAGAGATGCGAGAAAGGCGAGACTGGCGCGACGGGTAGCCCTGACTTATCGCGCTTTTCGCGCGTGTCCCGCCCTTCTCGCTCATCACGCCTTCGCCGCGTCTCGCTTTTCTCGCCTGTCTTGCTTTTCTCGCTCGTCCCGCTCGACGAGCAAGAGACGAGAGACACCTCGGTTTCATCGCCTCGAACCATTCCCATCCGCTGAAACAACCATCCTGAGCCCCCTCTTGACCCTACCCTCCAGCCAGCGCCATACTAGGCCCGCCACGGTACGTACTGAGGACGGAAGGCATGGCGGGCGACCCCAAGATCGCCACGCAATCGTATGATCCGCAGAGTCTGCTGAACGCCCAGCCGATCGTCGTCACCCTGATCAATCCCGCCAGCTTCGAAATCCAGTACGAGAACCAATCCGCGGTCAGCCGGTTCGGCGCCAGCCCGCGGAAGATCAGCAGCCACAGGACCAGAATCAACGCCGGATAAAATCCGCTGAAGCCGGCCGCGTAGGCTTTGGGGAACGCGAAGAACAGCCGGCCTCCCCTCGCAATCAGCCAGACCTCGTTGCCGTTCCACACCGGGCCGATGGAGGCCAGGGCCTCCCGACGTTCCGCTTCCGTGCGCGCCACGAACGGGTGCAGGGCGCCTACCCAGAAATCAAACCCATCCAGGACGACGTACATCGCCAGCATGAACGTGCCCACGATATACCAACAGATTCCCATGCAGCCTTCCTCTATGAAGCGACGGGGGTGACTGGGGGACGAGCCGCGCCGTGCGCCGGGCCCGTGGCGAAGGGTCTCGACGACCAGAAACAGCAGCCCCAACAGGAGATACAGCCCCGTGAACCCGAGCAGGGTGAACAGGGCGTTGCCCGAGTGCACGAGCGGCGAAGCGCCGTCGGCGGTGCGGAGAAGTCCATAGACAAACCACGGCCGGCGCCCGAGTTCCGTCGTCATCCATCCGGCGGTCGTCGCCAGATAGGGGAACGGCGCGCTGAGCATGAGGGCCCACAGCAGCGCGGGCGTCCGAAAGAGACGCCCGCGCTCTTCTCCTCCTCCTCTATTCGGCCCTTCCGGTTTGGTGCGCCTTCTGATCCTCAGGCCGTAGGGTCGCCTGATGACAGGCGGGCCGATCCGGGGCCGCTGCCAAGACCGTGACGCATGATGGGTGACGAAGGATACTCGCAAGTTCGATCGGGGGATCTCGACATCACCAAATCCTTCTTCTCTGCGGTCACTCGTCACGGGTCACCGTTGACCGGCCCTTCGGATTGGGCCCATCCCGTCTCGGCTCGCCATGCAGAATTGCCGGCGTATACCGGCGTTGAGGTGAGGCTGACGTGAGATCGAGGCCACGCCCCCGCTTGGTGTGCGCCCAACTGGGCGGCCGCCGGCTACAGCGCGTGGGTGGGTCTGCGCGAAGTGGAGGCGTCGGATCAACGCCGAACACGAGTCCACACCTTCCTGAAGCGTCTGATTGTTTCGGAGAGCCGGTGAGTGAATCAGTGCGCTGATGGCCCTGTGCGTCTGCATAATGGAAGACGATCCGGCAAGAGGCTATCGTTAGTCACCATAAGGCCGTAGTACTTCTATTTCGAGCGGGGAGATGTTCACGCGCCTACGGAGGAAGCCACGGCT
>JACRLS010000299.1 GCA_016235225.1 Nitrospirota bacterium
GGGCCTGAGGCCTTCGCCACCCTCCAGGCGGCGGCGCCGAGCTTGATGGCCTTTTCCGTGGACCATTGCGTGCAACTGGCTGAAGGGGGCAGCCTGCAGGCCAGGGTGCAGAGCGTGGATGCCGTATTGAAGACCATCCAGAAGGCGACCAACCGCGTGGAGCAGGAAGCCTACTTGCGAGATATCGCGGAACGGCTAGGTGTCAGCCAATCGTTGCTCGTGGAGCGGTATCGGGAGCTGGTGCCGGCGGGCCGACCCGGCGCGAGGAGCGGGGCAGCGCGTCCGCAGTCGGACGAGGCATCGCGGCCGCTGGGAACTCCCGAAGAGCGCGACCTGGTGTACCTGATGATCCAGGGGCGGCTGACGGCCGATGTGCTGAGGGACCTTCAGCCGGACTGGTGGATCACGCCGGCCTTTCGCCGCTTGGTGGAGTTGGCCAAGCAGGGTCAGGAGCGTGACGGGCATCTGGAGCTTCGCGCATTGCTGGATGAGGCGCTGGCAGACGGGCTGTGCGCGTCCATCGCTTCGGAGTTCTCCCTGGCCGAACGCCATTTTGATGATGTCGAGGAACATATCCGGGGCTGTCTCGACACGTTGAAGCGGAAACAGCGGGAATCGGTGTTTCGCGATCTGGTGGTCCAGTTGCGGGCCGCGGAACGCGACGGCCGCGAGGCGGATGCCGAGCGGTTGAACGCGCAAGTCAACGAATTGCGTCTCAGTAAGGCGGGCGCGATCGCCGGCCGAGTTGAATAGATCACGAATCTGGAGCCAATCCCTATGCGGAAAGACGAAGAATTGAAGGGCCAGGTCAAGAAGCTGATCTCCCGGGGCAAGGAGAAAGGCTATTTGACTTACGACGATCTGAACAATGCCCTGCCTCCCGACCTGGTCTCCTCCGATCAGCTCACGAATCTGATGGCGACCTTCGGTGAGATGGACATCGATGTCATCGACGCGACCGAAGCCGAGCGCAGTCAGAAGCTGGCCGATGGCGAAGAAGAGGCGGCGGAGAGTGAGGAGTCGGAAGAAGCCGAAGAAGGCGAAAAGGAAATTGATCTCACGCCGGGAGTCCTCAGCCGGACCGATGATCCCGTCCGCCTGTACCTCAAGGAAATGGGCAGTGTGGCTCTGCTCAGCCGGGAAGGCGAAATTGAAATCGCCAAGCGGATCGAGGAAGGCAAAAACGATATCGCGTTCGCCGTCTTCGGCCTGCCGATGATCATGGAGGCGGTGCTGGATCTGCGCGAGAAGTTGAAGGCCGAGAAAATCGCCGTCCGCGAGATCGTGCTGGTCCAGGAGCAGGAAGAGGAGGTCGAGGAGGAGGAAACCGAACGGGACGATACCGAACTGCGGGAAAAGACGCTCGACGCGCTCACCAAGATCCGGAAACCTGCCAAGATGCTCATGGATCTGTACGTGGCGGCTCGCAAGGCGGGACACAATCCCGCAAAGCTCCTCCGCATGAAAAAGCAGATCAAAGACACCCGCAAGCACGTGGTGGAAAAGGTCGAAGCCGTGAACTTGAACCCGTTGCTCAAGGATCGCCTGGTGCAGCAGGTGCGGGATCTGGCGGCGAAGATTCGGTCCGCCGAACGGGAGATCATCCAATGCCAGCGGAAGCTCGGCTCGTCGGGGGAGGCGGGACTGGAGCTGTTGCGGCGACTCGGCCGCAGCCGGCAGGATCTGCTGGCGGTGCGCCGCAAGAGCGGGCTCTCGGAAGAGGCGCTCCATGACATCAAGAAAGTCTTCCAAGCGGCGAAGAACCGGATCCGCGAGCTCGAAGAGACGGAAGCCCTGATGTCTGCCGAGGAGATCAAGGATGCCGTGCGAATGCTGGATCTGGCCGACGACAAGGTCAAGCGCGGGAAAGCTGAACTGGTCGAGGCCAACTTGCGCCTCGTTGTCAGCATCGCGAAGAAGTACACGAACCGAGGCCTTCAGTTCCTGGACTTGATTCAGGAAGGCAACATCGGGCTCATGAAGGCGGTCGACAAGTTCGAATACCGGCGCGGCTACAAGTTCAGCACCTACGCCACGTGGTGGATTCGCCAGGCCATCACTCGTGCGATCGCCGACCAGGCGCGCACCATCCGTATCCCGGTGCACATGATCGAGACGATCAACAAGCTGATCCGGACCTCTCGCCACCTGGTGCAGCAGCTGGGGCGCGAACCGACGCCGGAAGAAATCGCCGTGCGGATGGACTTGCCGCTGGACAAGGTGCGGAAGATTCTGAAGATTGCGCGCGAGCCCATCTCGCTCGAAACCCCGATCGGCGAGGAGGAAGACAGCCATCTGGGCGATTTCATTGAGGACAAGAAGGCCATCTCGCCTTTGGATGCGGCGGTGCGCTACGATCTGCAGCGTCAGATCAACAGCGCGCTCGAGACGCTGACACCCCGGGAGGAAAAGGTGTTGCGGAAGCGATTCGGCATCGGGGAAGCCACGGACCATACGTTGGAAGAAGTCGGGCAGGACTTTGAGGTCACCCGCGAGCGTATCCGGCAGATCGAGGCCAAGGCGCTCCGCAAGCTGCGGCACCCGAGTCGGAGCAAGAAGCTACGCAGCTTTGTAGAGAGTTTGTAGCCGGCGATTGACAGCGGGCCGACCAGCCGAATAGAATCAGCCGCTTGGTCAGGCGGCTTGAGACCCCGAGGGCCCATAGCTCAGGTGGTCAGAGCGGCTGACTCATACTCAGTTGGTCCCAGGTTCGAATCCTGGTGGGCCCACCACGGTGATACGGTACGTCCCAGGGTGGTCAACATCCTGCTTCATGAGGCTTGAGTGAACGCAGATTTAGAACCGCTTATCGAACTACAGACCCTCGATCTTCGGATCAACGAGCTCTCCGATCAACAGCGAAAAATTCCGGCCCACCTCGAGGCAGCGGAAGTCCCGCTCCGTGAAGCCAAGACCAAGCTCGATCAGGCCAAAAAGTCGCTCGATGTCTCGCTCAAAGAACGGCGCGATCGCGAGCGGGATTTGGAAGTCCAGGAAGCGCAGGTGGAGAAGTTTCGCGCCCGCCTGGCGGAGCTAAAGACCAACAAAGAGTATCAGGCCGCCCTCTTCGAAATTGAGATGGCCAACAAGCGCAAGCGCGACATCGAGGACGGTATTCTGACCCTTATGGAGACGGTGGAGAAATGGCAAGCCCAGGTTAAAGACGGAGAGCGGCTGCTGCAGGAGACCGAGGGGGCTTTTCAGGCCAAGAAGCAGGAACTGGACGTCACCCAGACCAGCCTGACCACTGAGCTGGCCCAGCTCGGCGAGCATCAGAAAGCCAAGATGGTCGGGATCAGTAAGGGACTCCTCGATCGATATCGCAAGCTCAAGGCCGGGAAGAAGGATCTCGCCCTAGTCCCGGTCCGCAACGGCATCTGCTCAGGCTGCCGTCTTCAACTGCCTCCCCAGCTCGTTGCCGAAGTAAAGCGAGGCGATGCGCTCCAGTCCTGTAGCTACTGCCAACGCATCCTCTTCTACGAAGGCGATCCCGGAGCTCAAACCGGCCCCGCTGCCGAATCTCCCTCCCTCGCCGCCACCGGCAAATCGTCGGACTGATTGCGGTTTGTGCCTCACCGGTCTTTGTTCCTCAGCCCTTCTCGATCTCCGAGTTGTTAGGACTGGATCGATCTCATCTCGAACTTGATTGGCGGAGAGGACCCTCCAATTCAGGACTGTAACCTTACGAGCACGTTGGCCCTGAAACTTTGGAAGAAGTTGATGAGTTGATGGTAGGGCGACCCGGCCTCTTGGCTTGATGTCTCGACTGTTGGGCCGTATACTAACCCTGCGTGTAGGAGAGGACCGGGTGGTCGCTCGCGAGGTGACTCGCGGGAGGAAAGTCCGGACTCCACGGGCCGGGGCGCTGGGTAACACCCAGGCGGAGCAATCCGACACTAGCGCCACA
>JACRLS010000088.1 GCA_016235225.1 Nitrospirota bacterium
CAGGCGTTCCCGCCATCTTCGAGGGCGCCTTCGAATTCGACGGAGTCTTCGTCCGGGTCGATATCCTGGAGCGTCTCGCCCCGGGACCGGAGCAGACGTGGCGCCTGATCGAAGCGAAATCCTCGACCAGAGCCAAGGATGTGCACCGTCATGACGTGGCGCTGCAGACCTATGTCCTCCGGGGCGCGGGACTCTCGCTGGCCGGTTGCGGACTCCTGCTCATCAACACGGACTATGTCTATGGCGGCGGAGCGGTGGATCTGGCGCGGTTGTTCGCATGGGAAGATCTGACCGAGGGGGTGGGCCCCCTGCTGGCCGAGATGCCCCAAGCGCTGACTGAGCAGAAGGCGGTGCTGGCTGCTCCTGCCGCGCCGGTCATCGAACCGGATGCGCATTGCCATTCGCCCCACGAATGTCCCTTCTGGGCCCACTGCACCAGAGACAAGCCGGAGCGATGGGTCTTTCATCTGCCGGGGAGCAGCCGGCTGGTTGCGCAACTCATGGGGCAGGGGATCACGACCATGGATGAGATTCCTCCCCACACCAAGCTGACCGTCATACAACGGCTGGTGCGGGAGAACATCGAGTGGACCAGCCGTGGATTGCGGCAGGTCCTGAGGACCGTTCACTATCCGGTTCATCACCTAGATCTTGAGACGTTCATGCCGGCGATCCCCAAGTTTGCCGGGACGCGGCCTTATCAGGCGATACCGACCCAATGGTCGAATTATATCGAGGCACAGGATGGAGATCTACGCCAGGAAGCCTTTTTGGCGACGGAGAGCGCGGACCCGCGCGAGGCCTTCGCGGTCTCACTCTTGGCGTCGGTCGGCACCGCCGGGAGCATCTGCGTGTACTCTCAGTATGAGCAGGCCATCCTTGAGGGGCTGGCCGCGGCGTTGCCGCATCTCAAGGCGGAGCTCCTCCGGGTGATCGATCGCCTGTGGGATCTCTTGCCGATCATCAGAGAGCACTACTACCATCCCCGGTTCGACGGCTCCTATTCCATCAAGCAGGTGGCGCCGGCGTTGGCGCCGTCGCTGGACTATCGGGATCTGGAGATTCAAGAAGGGGGCGTGGCGGCTCGGGAATTCACGCGGATGGTCTTTGAAGTGACCGACTGGGTCGAGCGGGACCGCATCAGGCTGGCTTTGCTGGAATACTGTGCGAGAGATACGCTCGCGATGGTGGAGATTCGCCGCGCCCTCCGGCAGAAATGCGCGGGCTAGAAGGGCCCGGCGGTCAGCGTTCCACCGGTGAATCGGCTTCTGTCAGGGCCTGATAGGCCTGCTGGACAGAACGAACCGGCGAGACCTGGATGAGAAACGGCGTCGTCCAATCCTGGTCGGCGACATCCTGCTCATCAGGGACAAGAACGCGCCGCATGTGCGCCTGCATGGCGGCGACCCCTTTCAAGGGAACGCCACCAACCGGCCCGATCTGTCCATCCGGCGTCACAAAGCCGGTCATGACATGGTCGGGCGAGATGGCATCGCCCTTCGACATGGCCACGGCGCTCAAGGCCACCATGGCCGACAAACTCTCCCCGTACACCGTCAGGCCCGGATAGGGCACCGAGAGGACAATCGTCCAGGAATCGGGGGACAGTCCCAGCGCATGGGTCGACCGTCGAATCGCCTGCTCGATGGCGGTTTGCGCGAGGTGCGAAAATCTGCCGGGCCCCGATCGGAAGTGGAGCACCAGGCCGTTGTGATCCTTGCGCGCGCCGAAGGCAATGAGCACATGGGCGACCGTCCCGGTCGGTGCGGTGCCACGATCTTGCGTCAGGCCGAGTATCGGAATGATTTGTTGCTGCTCGGTTCCGTCGGGGAGGGCCCAGGCGGGGGAGGCCGTGAGAGTTCCTAGGAGCGCCAGCCATCCAAGCCCGGTCAGGATGAGCCGGCGTCTCGACTGCCTGCTGCTGGGTTGGCACAGGGCCACTGAGCCCCTCCGCGTCCTTGCACCTGCTCCGGGACAGGGAGAGCATGGGGAGGATCTCTCCCGTCACTCTCTGTATCGGAGGGTTGGGACGCGGGCTGAAGGCCGTACCCTTCGCTTCAGCAAAGGGCGGATCATCATGGAGGCAGGAGAACCGGCGGTCAGGCGCCGAACAGATGCGCGGGCACCTTCGCGACGAGTTTCTTCATAGGCGCAGGGGCCGAGGGGGCGATCAGCGTCATGTGGGCATCCTGGGGGAAAAAGACCGCAAATCTGCCGGGTTGAAGTGGAAAGCTTACCGGAGCGGCTGTGGGGGGATCATAAAACATGACATCTCGGGTCGGGTCATAGTCGGTCCGGATCCCGAGCGTCGGACTGGGCCAGACGGCAATCAATTCCTCCCCTGACAGGACCACCTGCACGTCGACCGACGCCCGGTGAGATTCGAGCTGGGCGGAGGACTGCGGACGGGTTTGCGTGGAAAACACGCGGGCGACAATCCCGTGAGAGGCAAGCGGGTGTTCTCCATCGGAAAGCTGAACGGAGGCGCTCCGGAGAAACGCCATGAGGTCTCGCCACCAAGCATGCGAGAAGTACAGGCCCGCGTTGTCGAAAGTGTCGAGGATCATGGGGAGGAGCTGTCGGCTAGTATTCAGCTTTTCATGGTGCGCTTGGGTGCATCATGCGCATCCAAGCGCATGATTTTTCCACTCGAATCTCAACATGCCACTGTCATCGTGCCACTTTAGCAGCGCTGCTGGGCTATCCCGACTGCGGCCGTCGAGCGAGGCCATTCTTATGGCGCGCGCTCCGGGAGCAAAGGGGCAGCCCAGCTGCGCTGCTGAACGAACATGGCGGAGAGGGTGGGATTCGAACCCACGGTCCCCTTACGGGGACTACGGTTTTCGAGACCGTCCGATTCGGCCACTCTCGCACCTCTCCGCTCCGAGGGATAGTCAATAGTCACTGGTCAAGGGGGGAGGAGGGCAGTCCCGGTCATGCCTTTCTCTGCCAATGACCATTGACTGTTGACCAATGATGTTCTTTGCCCTGCGCGGCGCCGACCTGGCCATTTCCGTCGCCGAGTGGTTGGGTCTCGGTCGATCGCAGTTGTCGGAAGAAGTGCTGCATCAGTTCCTGGCTGTCGCGCGGCAGCACGCCGCCCATCACCTGGACTCGGTGATTCAGTCGGCGCTCTTCCGGAAGGTTGAACAGCGACCCGCAGGCGCCTGCCTTGGGGTCCATGGCCCCGAACACGAGCCGGGAAATCCGCGATTGGATAATGGCGCCGGCACACATGGCACAGGGTTCGAGGGTGACATAGAGGGTGGCGCCATTGAGCCGCCAGCTTCCCAGGCGGGTGGCCGCCTCTCGGATCACCACGACTTCCGCGTGGGCCGTCGGGTCCTGCCACAGCTCCCGGAAGTTATGGGCCTGGGCCAAGACCTGGCCGTCCATCACCAGGACGGCGCCGATCGGCACTTCACCGAAACTCGGCGCCAGTCTGGCCTTCTCCAAGGCCATCTGCATATAGGCGTGATCGGTGTCCACCATGGATGTTCCTGATTCAACAAGCAATCCGTAACGGCGGGCTATCTTATCACAAGAGCCGGTTCCTGCATCCCCTTTGTTGGTCCACCAGGGCGGGATCTTCGGGTAGGTTTCGTGCCGGGTCGGAAGTACGATCGCTTACAATTGTCCCATCAGATAGATGGCGCCCGTCGGTTGCAGCCGGCCTCCCGACGGTTCCACGCTCACGGCGAACTTGGTGATCTTGGCGGGATCGGGAAGACCGCGGACCATCCCCCGGGTTTTTTGTCCCTGATCAGGCTGGAACACGCCGGCGCTGACGGGTTTATCCAGAATCGCCCAGAGCTGATAGGTCTTGTCCGGCGGCAGCGCGGGCATGTTGAAGGCATAGAAGAGCGCCTTCTGGGTTGAGCGATCGAACAGAATGAAGCCGCCCGCGGCTTTCGCATCGTGGAGACACGCAAACGACACGACCTTCACGTCCGGCGAACGCAGTAACGCCAGAATTTCGTCCCGCTGCGCGAGGGCCTTGCGGAGATCGCTGTTCCCGCCGGCTTGCTGCGCGACGTGGGTTTGCAATTGATCAACCTGCTCTTCGCGGCTGGCGAGTTCCGCCTTCAACTGTTCCACTTCTCCGGTCCGGAGCCCGACCTGATCGCGCAAGGCGGACAATTCCTGGTGTTGCGCGGTCAGTTGCTGCTGGGCCGCGGCAATCCGTTGATTCTCTTCCTGCAGCATCATCTGGACGCGCTGTATCTGACCGGTTTCGATGGTCACCTGGGATCGTAGATACACGCTGTAGAGCACGGCCCCGGTGGCGATGAGCACGGCCGCCAGCGACACCGCCGGATTGAATCCCCACGATGGACGCAGCCCGCCTGGTTCCAGCAAGTCGGCCAGCCAGCTCCTGGCGGGTTCCTGGATTTTCACGGGGGCTGCGGACGACTCTGTGCGGGTCTGGGATTTCGGAAGGGCCTCCATGATGCGTCCCTTCAGCTCTGCAGGCGCCGCATGCGGGGGGAGACCATAGGGAAGCAGGCCGGCGACAGCGGAATAGCTCTTGAGCGCGGCATGGCAGGCGGTGCAGCCGCTCAAAAGATGCACCTCGAGTACCTGCCGTTCCGCTTTCTCCAGCGCGCCGACAGCATACAGCGGGACCGATTCTTCAAATTGCTCGTGCGACATCCGGCTATCGGGGCTCCCAGTGAGACTGCAAGGTCGTTCTCAACTTGTCCATGCCGAGTTTGATGCGAGTCTTGATGGTGCCGAGCGGCTGTTTGAGTCGATCGGCAATTTCCGTGTGCGACAATCCTTCATAGTAGGCCAGCTCCAGGGCCTGCTGCTGGGTGTCGGGCAACTCGCCCAAGGCTTTGGCGACCGCGCTTCGCAGCTCAAGCTCCGCATACATATCGAGGGGACCCGGACCGTCCCCGGCGGCCTGTTCGGCTGCGGGCGAGTCCTCAAGCGCAACGGACGCGCGGCCGCCCTTCGCTGCGCGGGACCGCAGGCGATCGATGCCGCGGCTGCGGGTGAGCGTGACCAGCCAGGCCGTCGGAGTGCCGCGAGCCGGATCGTAACGGGTGCCCTTCCGCCAGACTTCTGAGTAGACGTCCTGGAGCAGATCCGCCGCCTCGTCCCGATCTCCCAGCATCCGAAGGGCCAGGGTAAACAAGATGGAGCTCGTGGCGTCGTATACTTGTGCGAAGGCCTGCTGGTCGCCCTTGGCCACGGCAGCCAACAGGGACGACGTGACAGATGCCGAAGAGGATTTCTGTGAAGCTTCCGGTTGCGCCATGGCACCGACGGGAGACAATCTTGCCAGATCCTGTTTGAAGTTTGCATAATACCACTCTACGTGACATCCCGGCAAAAAGATGGGTGAATTGCGACAAGGGAATCCGATTCCCTGCCGACCTCGTAGAGTGGACTGAACGCGGGACACATCGGCGGCACAGCTAAAAAACAGCCTGTCGACGTCGCTGGCGTCCCGGGGAGCATGGAGAATCCGCGGCCTCATGGTGAGGTTCGCCTAACGTGGAGGGGGACCGATGAGCGTGATGCGTCAGATCTCAGGGTGGGTCATGATGGGGATCATGGTTGTGATGAGTGGTTGTGCGGAGACCGGATCGTCCGGCGGAGCCATGCAGAAGAGCATGCAGGCCTCTCTCTATGATCGGCTGGGGAAGAAAGAGGCGATCACCGCCGTGGTCGATGATTTTGTAGCCCGGGTGGCGGCTGACAGCCGCATCAACGGCAAGTTTGCGAACGCCAACATCCCGCGCCTGAAGCAGATGCTGGTCGATCAGGTCTGTGAAGCCTCCGGCGGACCCTGTAAGTACACGGGACGGGACATGAAATCAGCCCATGCCGGCATGGCGATTACCAGCAGTCAATTCGATGCGCTCGTGGGCGATCTGGTGGCGACGTTGAGCAAGTTCAAGGTGCCGTCCCGTGAGCAGGGCGAGCTCTTGAGCGTGCTGGGACCCATGAAGAAAGATATTGTCACAGGGATGTAAGCAGGCCCGCGCGCCGGGGTTGGGTGAGGAACCGGCCCCGGCGCGGCTAGAAGTATTCCGCCAGCAGCGCGGCGGCGTCGATCGCGCCGCGAGCCTCAGGTGAGCCTTCAGGGGGAAGATCGAGACGAACGGCCTGCTCGAAAGCCCCTTCCCAATTCCCTTTCGCAAACGCGCCGGCCTCTAACTCGACCCCTCGTCCGTACCGGTGTAGGTACCGAACGAGTCCTTCTTCATCCGCAAAGTTATACCGTCGGACATAGACGACGAGGACCTGATGCTCGACCGCTTCGACCAGGGTGCTATAGCCGGGCTTGGTGAGAATCAGATCGCCTGAGACCAGGGTCACTCCAAATGGAAACGGCAAGGACTCGGCGGAGCGGATCCGCCGGCATCCGGCCTGCACAGGACCGCTGACGACAAACTGCCATCCTGCCATGGCCTCCATGCGCTCGATGGGGAGCGCATGGAGCGGAATGCCGCCGAATGCGACCACCGCCACACGTTCATCCGCCGCCGCTCCGACCGCCTGGCGCAGGCCGGTGCGGTTCGCGGTGACCGGTTGGACCAGCGGACCCACGTCTTTGACCAGGGGAAAGGCCGGCATGGGGAGTCCCGGTGCCAATCGCACCATCAGTTCCGTCTGAGCATAGGCACCGCGGATCTGATCCAACACCTCCGTCTGAGCCATGCGCTCGGCCGGATTGTGCGTCACGTAGGGCTCCAGGATGACATCCCATGTGAGCGAGCCGATGGCGGCGGCCCGGATGCCGGTTTGTCGGGCGGCGGCGATGGCCAGGGGAGAGATATCCGAGAGCACGAGGGCGGGCTGTGCCTCCCGCATTGCCCTGACTTCGGTGTCGAGCTTCTGATGCCAGCCGCGATGAAACCGGATGTGCTCGGCCCAGGTGCGGGCGACATCGATCGTCAAGGGGCCGTCCTGGATGCACCCCACGTCCATTGCCATCGGGCTGAGGGTATGTGGCAGGAGCAGGCGATGTGAAAAGAAACTCGCCGGCACTTGGGTGCGGAGCATGGCGTGGAGATCCGGCACACGATGCGCGAGAGCATTGAGCACCGGAACGACCTGGGCCGCGTGCCCGTATCCATGACTGGAGATCGCACACCAGATCAGCGGCATGGGAAATCACTATAGCATGGGGCCGGCCCACGGAGAAGGAGTATCGAGACAGCCCCAACGCGCTGCTAGGGTCTCGTGGGCTCGGATTCATGAGTCCATCCTTTGCGACGGATCTGAGGCTGGCCTCGATCGCGGTCACAGGCGTGCTCCGGTGACAGGATCGTGAAAGAGGGTGGGGGCGAAGGGTGGTGAGGCGTGAGTGGTCACTGATCAGGTGTGGAAAATCCAATCAGGACGCTTGTGTCAAATGCACGACCCTGATAGGGTGAGAACACACAGCACCGTGGACTCATGACCGACGACGGGAAGCCACACCAGCCATCCAACGAACCCTTCGACATCGACGGGCAGACCTATCTGCCCATACTGGACCTGCCGGATGGGGCTGTGCTGGCGGTGAAAGCCGGTGCCGACGGACCCGCTCAGGCCTATGTCGTTCGACGCCCTGCCAGGACGACGAAGGCGCGCCCCGTTGTCGACCACGACCCGCTCAATCGCATCACCTTCTATACGGACGGGAGCTGTCTGGGAAATCCGGGGCCAGGGGGGTGGGCCTACCTCAAGCAGGAGCGGCACGGCAGCTCGGAAGATTCCGGAGGAGAGCTGGACGCGACGAGCAATCGGATGGAATTGACCGCCGCGATTGAGGCCCTGAAGTCGCTCCCGTCAGAGCCCCGCCACGTCGTGATTTATTCGGACTCGCAACTGCTGATCAAGACGATGACCGAGGGTTGGAAGCGCAAGGCCAATGTGGATCTCTGGCAAGAATTGGATCGGCTGGCCGCCAAACATCATATCTCCTGGCGATGGGTGCGTGGCCATGACGGCCATCCGGAAAATGAACGGGCCGACCAGCTTGCCCAAGCGGCAGCCGGTTCGCAGATGGTCCGGCGCGGGCGGCACCGCTAGTCGCCACCCTTCACCGTGTCCGCGCGGTAGTCATCCTCATTTTCCTCATCCAATCCCAATCCCGCCCGGTAGGACTCGCGCAAGGCCATGACCTGTTCCAGGCTGTTCGGGGTCGCGGGTGCGCCTCCGTTCCGAGTCAGCGCCAGATAGTGGTCACAGAGGTCCGACCCCATTCGGAAGTAGCGGGCGACGGTGACTTCCGTGACTTGCTGCCAGGTGATGTAGATCAAGTACTCGCAGAATTCGATGGCGTGGGGGTGCCGGCTGCCGATGTCATGCAGACATCGATAGGCGGCCGAGGCTTCCTGGTCAGCCGAGGACGAGAACGTCTCGTCGGCTTCTTCAGCCGCGTCGGTATCAGACTCGAGATCGCCGGAACTGAGCGCCCGCACCAGAGCTTCTCGAGCGGCCAATGCAGGATCGAAATTCATGCGTCGTGGACTCCGTTCTGGTGACTCTACGTGAGGCCTCCTGCACGGCTCAACCGCGGTTTACAAGTGAGGGATCGCCCCGGTAGACTGATCCACTTTCCTATGGAGCCTGTCCGACATTGCCGTTCGTGACGAGGCGAAGGAGGGGCGGCCAGATGCGAGGCCGCAGGCCCGGAAAAACCGGAGGTGTATCGGGGACCCGTTGCTCTTCAGAATGCAACGGGTGATGAATACATTGAGGATTTTTTCGGGCCGAGAACGATGCAGATGGCCGCGGATCGTTCGCCGCAGTAGAAAGGTCAATGTCGGACAGGCTCCAATGGCTTCACCGGATACGGCGCAGCAACCTCAGGCAGCGAAAGCCTCGCGTGAGGACCGGCTCGCCCGGGTCTTCCACTACCACGAAGAGACCAAGCACCAGTTCCATCGTTATGCCCGGGCGCTCGGATACATGGATTGGGCCAACCAGCCCGATCCCTTCCGTCGCTATCAGGGCGCCTCTGTCATCTCCCTGCCGCTTTTGAGTGCGGAGGCGGAACCGCGCTCCCCGGCCTATGACATGCTCTATGGGCTAGGCCTGATCCCTCCTCAGCCCCTCACCCGAGCATCCCTGTCGCGATTCTTTGAATACGCCTTGAGCCTGACGGCGTGGAAGGAATACGGCGGGAATCGGTGGGCCCTGCGCAGCAATCCGTCCAGCGGGAATCTCCACCCCACCGAGGGCTATCTGGTCATCGGCGCCGTGCCCGGCTTCTCCGAGGCGCCGGGCATCTATCACTACGCGGCCAAAGAGCATGCTCTGGAGCGTCGGATGGTCGGCGATCCGGTTCGCCACAGGGACATGATGCAGGCCTACCCTCCGGGCGCGTTCTTGGTCGGGTTGACCTCGATCCATTGGCGAGAGGCCTGGAAATACGGCGAGCGGGCCTTTCGCTATTGCCAGCACGACGTCGGGCATGCGATCGGCACGACGCGGATCGCTGCCGCCACGCTGGGATGGAATCTGGCGCTCCTGGACGGGACGGATGACGACACGATTGCCCATCTATTCGGGATCGATCGTGTCGGAGACTACGTCGACGCCGAACGGGAACATCCGGATTGTGTGGCGCTGATTTGGTCAACGGAAACGGACGAAAGTCGTTCTCCGACTGAAGGCTATCACCTGCCGTTGGCGTTCGAATCACAGGCTGTGCGGCGATTTGTTGACGCAAGCTGGTCCGGGCAGGCCAATCGGTTGAGCCGCGAAAGCCCGATTCCGTGGGAGATCATCGATGAGGTGGCCGCTGCCTCGTGGAGATCGGAAGCCGTGCAGGGGATGATGGTCGTGTCTCCGTCACCGCACCCTGTCCCACGGCCCTCTGACCAGGAGCCGATGACCGCTCCCACTGCCGGGCAGGTTATTCACCAACGACGCAGTGCGGTGGCGCTGGACGGGAAGACCGCGCTCGCGGTTGAGGCCTTCTATCGCATGCTGATTCGTACGATGCCCCGTTGTGACCGAGCGGTCGCGGAGCGTCCGGTACCATGGGATGCGCTTCCGTGGGATGCGCAGGTGCACCTGGGATTGTTTGTCCATCGCGTGGAGGGGTTGCAGATGGGACTCTACGTCTTGGTGCGGGATGCGACGCGTGAGTCGGTGTTGCGCCGGGCCTGCCGGCGGGAGTTCGACTGGGTGCGGCCGTCCGACTGCCCATCCGAGTTGCCGCTCTATCGTCTGGCAGGGGGCGATGCGCGGCGAGTTGCGACTCAGGTCAGTTGCCATCAAGAAATTGCGGCGGACGGCGCCTTCTCGCTCGGCATGATCGCCGAGTTTGAATCCACCGTTCGCGAGAAAGGCCCCTGGTGGTATCGCCGGCTCTTCTGGGAAACGGGCCTCATCGGCCAAGTCCTGTATCTCGAAGCGGAAGCAGCCGGGGTGCGTGGGACAGGCATCGGCTGCTTCTTCGATGATCCGGTGCACCAGATCCTGGGGATCGCCGATCGCTCGTTTCAGGCGCTCTATCATTTCACGGTCGGTGGGCCGGTGGAGGACAAGCGGCTCATGACGTGGCCACCGTATGGTCTAGAAGGGAGGAAGGTTGAGGCTAAGGTTGAGGTCGAGGAAGAGGCCAGACCCAAGAGCGATCCATCCGAGTCTATTACTTCACCTTAACCTGAACCTCAACCTCAGCCTGCACTGTATATGTTCAAGATTAAGAAGCCGGCGCCGAAGGCAAAGAAAGATCCGATTCTCTACGATGTCATTGAGGACTATACGGAGTATGACCCGCCGGGAAACCTGACGGCCTGTGCTATGACGAAGGCCGAGGATCCGGCCGCGCACGCGAAAGTCCTGGCCGAGTCTTATGAGATTCCTCAGGAGACCGTTGCGAGATTGCTGGCGGACGGCGGCGTGTACACCTATCCGGAGACTGGTCCGCTCGTCACCAAGGGATGGTTTGTGTGCAGGACCGATCCCTCCGTCCAGCTCCCCAAGCTGACCTGGGTGCTGGATCTGATGCAGGTGGCCGACGCGCAGCAATTGATGCGGTCCTACGGCCTGTCGGCGGACGAAGCGGCCTATCGGGTCTTGCTGCGGACGTTGTCGCCGGATCTGCGGACGCACATCGAGCAGAATCAGTTTGTTGGAACAGAGAGCGGGCGTGATCAGGGGACTCCGTCGCGCGTGACCTACGTTGATTGTCGAAAGGACTGGTCACCGCATTTCAAACGCCTCTGCATCATGCCGGATGGCCGGATGGTCGAAACGGGCGGGCTGACGGAATTTGCGACGCTTCACGGGATCACCGAGGAGCAGGCGAAAAAGCTGGTTGAGGATGGAGGCACCCTGGAGGTGAACGGGGAGGTGCTGGCTTGTCAGATCGTGAATGGACAGCCGGTCGTCGCGCGATTCAATGCGAAGCACTATGCGAAGGCCAAGGACATCGTGGGCAGCAAGGGCGTCCACCTCATGGATGCGCTGAGTGAGGTGGGTCTGAGTGATCCGGCCATGATGCGCGGCCTTGCGAAGTTGGAACGCCGGTTCAGTTCGTGAGAAGACGGACCAGGGAGAGGATACGATGCGATATCTGCCGGTGCTCTTACTCCTGATGCTCGGCGCCTGTTCGACGCCGAGACCGATCCTGTATCCGAACGACCACTTTCGCACCGTGGGCGAGGCGGCTGCGGAAGAGGACGTGAAGGCCTGTGAGCAAATGGCCGAAGAGGGGGGCGCCGGCCCCGAGGGCGGCAAAACGGCTCAGGTGGCGAAGAGCACGGTGGCGGGCGGGGCGATTGGTGCGGCCAGTGGCGCGGTCGGAGGGGCGGTGGTCGGCCGGCCTGGCCGAGGGGCGAAGATCGGCGCGGCCGGCGGGGCCACCGCGGGGTTTCTCCGCGGCCTGTTCAGGCCTTCCCAACCCAGCCAGACGTACAAGCGGTTCGTCGATCAGTGTCTTCGGGATGAAGGCTACCAGGTCACCGGCTGGCAGTAGCGGGCGAGCTAGGCTCACGAGCGACGAGATACGAACGACGATTTTTAACGGCGGTTTGCTACTGGCTGGCTTTGATGAGGGCCACGGCCGGCATGACGTTTTCGGCTTGCTGGGCAAGCGAGACCCAATCGGCCGAAGCCGACGGTTGGGCAAAGAGTTGATCGGCTTCAGAGAGTTGCGTCAGCAGCATTTTGGCAAAGTGAATTTTGACGGCGAAGTTCACGTTCTGCGGCACCGCCCCGGTTTGCTGGAACATGTGGGCGGCGTTCAATGACGCGACCGTGATGCCGATGACCTCCCCCCGCTCGTTGAACAGCGGGCCGCCGCTATTCCCCGGTTGAATCGGCACGGAAATCTGAAACACGCGTGGATCCCCTTTCAGCCCGGACAGGGAGCTGATCGAGCCTTCGGTCAGCACCGGCCGCTCACCGAGCACCGGTGCCAGCGGGTAGCCCAGCGTCCACACCCGATCCCCAGGTCGCATTTTTGTGGCGTCGCCCAGCCGCAGTCGTGACCCGTCCGCTCTGTGTCGGTCTCCGCTCCCTTCCATCCTGAGTAGCGCGATATCATTCGCGTCGTCCGTCCGCACAAGCTGAGCGAAATGTGTTCCGCCTGCCAGATCTACCGTCACGCGAGACATTCCGGCGACCACATGAAGATTCGTCAGGATGTAGCCACTGCCGACGGCAAACCCGGTCCCGCTGCGCGAAGAAGCCAAAGCCGGATCAGCGGGAAGGGGCTCGCGCGCCGGCGTCGGCTGAGGCGTCATCCGAGCCAGCTCAGGGCCCATGTTTTGCGGCACGAGATCCCAGGAAACCAACTGAGCGTCGGCGAAGACCACATAATGTGGCTCGCTGGCCCCGACCGGCCAGAGCCCATAGATGCCGAAGGTCAACATCGCAAAGGCGATATAGTCCCGCACGTCATCGTGCGAAGTCTGGTTGTACACCCACACGTCCACCTTCTGGTTGCCGGAGGTTCCCGCCTGCGTGCGATCGGGTTTCCCGACGAGCGTTCGCACGTCGGTGGGTGTTTGCCCGCGTGCCAGTTTCCCCTCACCCGTGGCTTTCAGAAAGTGGTTCTTGGAGAAGGCGAGCCCGCAGCCGGAGAGGGGCAGCGTGGCGCAGAGTGCGAGGGCGATGAAGGGGCGTGTCAGCATCATGACCCTTCCTCGGTTCATATCCAGCCTTCCTGCAGTAGCCTCGAAAAGAAAGATGGTGTCAGGGCGTCCTTCGGGAGGTGCCAGAACTTTGGCGGGGGGAGGACGCTGGTCATACCGTGAGGGCGTCTGGATGGCCCCACAGGCGGGGCAAATTTTGGCCTTGGGATAAAGTTCTAAGGGCGATCAACCGATCAGAACTAGCAGGTGGCCGCTATGCCGCGATCGTGGCCGGTGATTTGCAGTCATTTAGAAGAAATTGATGGGTGGACGAACAACCAAGCGATCGTAATCGGAGGGAACATCATGAAGCGGAATCATGTGGCCGGGCTGCTCGGACTCGGGGGGCTGGTGATGCTCCTGGGGGTCGCCTGCACGCATTACAAGATGGAGTATGTGCCCCAGGTGTTGCCTGGGGGAGCCAGCCAGACTCCGGTGAGGGTCAGCGTGGTGGCCTTTGAAGACCGTCGGTCGCCCGAGGCGAGAGCGCTCGATCAGACCGTGCGGCCGGACTTCGCGGGCCAGAATCTTCCGGTCTCCCAGGTATTGGCGGTGTGGTTGGCCCAACAGCTTCAGGCGTCCGGGTCATTCAGTCAGGTGGAAGTCGTCGGTGTCCCTGTCATCACGGGAGAGATCCGGTTCAAAGGCGGGGAGGGCGAGGTGCGGTCTGATGCGGCGGCTCGGATCCAGCCGATGGGGAAGGCCTACCAGCAGACGCGGGAAGCCGTCGTCAGAACGGCTGCCGGCGGTCCGACGGGCGAGGTGGTCGTGACCGGATCTGTCGAGTCTCAGGAGGCGGAGAGCTACTGGGAAAACATGTTCACCGGACAGCGCCGGGTCACGACGGGGTTGTTGGTGCAGGTTCAGGCCCGCATGGTCTCGACGGGGCAGGTGGTGCTCTCTCAACGCTGGTCCGTGCAGCACGACGGGCGTGAAGGGACGGCGCAGGATGGGGATCAGGTTATTCTCAGGCCGGGAGAGACCCATCAGCAATTCGTCCAGGAACTGCGTCGGTCGCTGGAGAATCCGACAGTGACCAAGCAGCGCAGCGAGACGGTCGCAGAGGATTTTGCCCGGGCCCTCCCGTGGATGGCGAACGCCGTCAACAGGCAGGTGGTGAATGATCTGCATCGGGGCGTGGCTGTGGCTATGTAGCAGCCCAGGGGCCAGGTGTTGGCGTCCGCCGTGCCCGTAGCTCCTCCCGTGGAGAGTCAGTCGGCGGTGGTCGGCGAAGGTGGTCGTGTGGTGAATGGGTCTCAGGGACCCGTGAACGGCCATGTGACGCCCGCGGTCTCCTCCGCCGCGGCGGCGGCCGGAGTCGCCTCAGTGGAGCAACAACTGGCTCGATTGAACGCGGAGCTGGACAGTGTGCGGAGAGATCGTCCCCGGGCGGCCAGGCAGGGGCAGGAGGCGAACCAACCTCGGTTGGCTGCGCGCAAGGCCCATCTGGAGAAATTGTTCCATGACGAGATCAAGCAGGGCACGGTGAAGGTCAACCAGGTGGACGACCGACTGGTGATCAGCCTGTCCGGGGCCAAATTGTTTGCGCTCGGCGACAGCCAGGTCTCCTCGTCGGGGAAGAAGCTCATACAACAAGTGGGCGTCGCCTTGGCGCCGGACGCCCGCGCGCGGATCACGGTGGAGGCGCACACGGATAATCAACCGGTTCAGCCGAAGTCCGCCGGACAGAAGGCGCCGACGCTGCAGCAGCTCTCCAAGGCGCGGGCTGAGAGCGTAGCCAAGGTGCTCACGACCAAAGGTGGCGTGAAGAAAACGAACGTGATTACGGTGGGGGCCG
>JACRLS010000294.1 GCA_016235225.1 Nitrospirota bacterium
AATCCGCGATGACTTCCCGGCTGATCAGCGAGGCCTTCATGCCTTCGGTGCACATCGCGATGCCGTCCGATACCGCAATCGTGTTGTATTCGATCGGTGTTCCGCCGGCCGCCCGAATGCCGGCCTTGACCTTCTCGGACAAGCGGCGGAGATGATAGTTGCAGGGCATCACCTCGATCCACGTGTTGGCGACCCCGATGAGCGGGCGCGACAAGTCCGCGTCCGTGAATCCGACCGCTTTCAACATGGCGCGGGCCGGGGCCCGGCTCGGTCCGATCAGCAGACCGTGACTCTTGAGTTTCGGATCAGTCGGCATACGCAACTCCTTCTGGTAGGCAATCCGGGTGGGCACTTTCTCATAGTCCGGGGGGAGGGGTCAATTATAGAAGCAGAGGAGAACCGGTCGAAAAAAAAGAAACGGGGAGCGGACTGGGCCCGCTCCCCGTTCTCATGCAGGGTGACGCCCGGTCAGTGCGGCGATTTCTTCTCGTCCTTCTTCGCCCCGCCGTCGTGCGGATTCTCTTTCGCCGCGCCGTGGCCCATCATGCTGCCCATCTGGCTCATCATCTTCTCGTGCTCGGCCTTCTCCTTGGCCCGCTGGTCCGGCGTCAACAGGGCCCAGGCCTCCCGCTTGGTCTTAAGGGCGACGATACGGAGATCCGCCTCCAGCCCTTCGCTCTGCTTGACCTTGGCCTCGATGGCGGGGAACTCGGCCTTCTCATCGTGAATGAGCGCATCGAGTTCACGTTCGGCCACCTGGATTTCAGCCTCCATCCGGATGCGGGTGCGGTCCAGGTCCAGTTGCATGGCCTTAATCTTGTTCAACTGATCGTCGGAGAGCCCGATCTCTTTGGAATGTTTCTGAAGATGGCGGAGGAAGTGTCCGGTGGTGGCGTGATGGCCACCCTTCCCCATCATCCCCATCATACCGTGCATGCCGGCGCCACCCTGACCGCACTCGCCACTTCCGTATCCCTTCCCATGTCCCTTCTCTTCGTCGGCCCACGCGAACGTGGTCCCCACTGCCAATGCCAGAAACAGGGCCATGATGCTGCTCAGACATGTCCGATTCATGCGTACCTCCTTGTTGGTGTCATGTGTGACGGTGTCTCTACTAGAATGCGCCCCTCTTTTCAGTCAAGCGAGACGCGCGCGACGAGCGGGAAACGCGAGACTCTGTGAAGACTTCCTCGTCTCGCATTTCGCGCCTTTCTCGCGAGTCACGCTGGTAGCACCCCTAGCTTGCCAGACGAATGGGTGTAGCGCAACTGGCTTCGAGGCTCGATGAGGGGGACTCGCTCGCGCTATTGTCCGGCCTTTCGAATGAGGTCGCCCCGGGGGTCCGGTCGCGCGGCCTTTGCCATTTCTTCGTACTGTCGGCGCTCGTCTTCGGAGAGTGGTGTGGGCAGGATGATCTGCAGGACGAAGTAGAGATCACCGCGAGTCCCGCCGTCGGTCGGCAGGCCTTTCCCTTTGATCCGGAGTTTGTTGCCGGACTGGCTCCCGGCGGGCACCCGGACCTTGATCGGATCGCCTAGCGTCGGCGCGGTGACTTCCGCTCCCAATGTGGCTTCCCAGGGCCAGACGGGGAGGGTCACCTCGAGATCAGCGCCATCCCGCGTGAAGACGGGATGTTTGGCCACTTCCACATTGAGGAACAGGTCGCCTCGACGACCGCCGTTGGGAGCGGGTGCGCCCTTCCCGGGCACTCGAATGCGTTTCCCGTCCTGGATGCCGGCGGGGATTTTGACGTCGATCATGCGGGTGTCCGCTTTGCGTCCGGCGCCGGCGCATTCGGGACAGGGGCGGCGAGAGACGCGCCCCGTGCCATGGCAGCTCTGGCAGGGAACCGGTTCCGTCAATTGAATGCGCTGGGTCACGCCCGAGATCACTTCGCGAAGGCTGAGGCGGACGCTGGTGATGAGGTCCTCTCCACGCGCTCCCGACCCCTCGCTCCCGGGTCCGGCTCCGCGACGACGACCTCCGCCGAAGATCGATTCGAAAATGTCGCCGAAATCCGCCCCGGCCCGACCTTCGTTCTGCCACTGGGCGTCCCCACCGCCGGCTCCACGGCTCTGCTGTTGCGCACGCTCGTAGGCCTCGGCCTGTTCCCATTGGTGGCCGTAGCGATCGTACTTTTTCCGGCTCTCAGGATCGCTCAGGACCTCGTAGGCCTCGTTGAGCTCTTTGAATTTTTTTTCCATTTCGCCCTTGCGGGCGCCCGCGTGCAGATCGGGGTGAAACTGGCGGGCCAACCGGCGGAAGGCCTTCTTGATGTCGTCGGGCGTCGCCGTTCGGGTGACGCCGAGGAGTTCGTAATAGTCGCGTTGGGCAGTGGCCATACTCGAAAACCGAGCGTAACGGGTAACGAGTGATGAATAATGGAAATGCGAGGTGACGGCCGAGAAAGCTATGAACTAGGCCGAGACCACTTCCTCACAGATCACTGTTCACTGATCACCGATCACTTCTTGGGCCAGCTTACGAGGTCGGGGTAGGTCTTTGCAAGGAGAAGCGGGAAACGAAAAAAAGGGCCATCAGACATATGCTATCTGCTATTCGCCTTCGCCGTGGCGCGGGCCATCATCTTACAGTAGCCGCAGACCTCGGAGGTTGTCGGCTGGCCACAGGTCGTGCAGGGATGGAGCGCGGCCTGGTCCTTTTCGGCCATGGAGCTTGAGGCGGGGGTGGTGCGGGCCTGCTGTTCGAGGAACCCCCAATAAAAGCGTTGCTTCGTGCCGGGGGATTCGATCTCGAGTCGATTGAGGACATCTTTGTAGAGCAACATCTTGGCCCCCTTCGACATCGGACATTCTTCGACGATGTAGTCGATCCGATGCAGGACGGCATAGGCGGCAATTTCTCGCTCGGACAAACGGTAGAGCGGCTTGACCTTCTTCGCAAAGCCTTCGACCGATGCGGGCAGCGAGGGGCCCTGCTTGTCGAGGTATTCCTGCTGCCAGTTCAGCACGTTGCCGAGGAGGCGGGCCGCTTCATCGTCAAGGTTGTGGCCGGTCGCCATGACATCGTACTTATTCTCGACCGCGGCACGATTGAATTGGTATCGTTTGATGGTCCCGCAGGCCGAGCAGGTCGGCCGGTGGATGAAATTAGCCAGGTCTTGAATCCCGGCGCCTTGCTGCTCCGTGACCGTATGCACCATGAGCTTGGCGCCCTGCGGGCCGGCCACGGCTTCCGCAAACTGCTCGACCTTTGATCGGGAAGTGGCCGAGTAGCCGGGAATGCCGAGGTCGACATAGAGGGCGTCGGCCCGGTACCCCATGTGCAAGAGGATCTGCCAGAGCGCCAGGCTGTCTTTGCCGCCGGACACGGCGACTAGAATGCGGTCCTGGGGCGAGAACATGCGCTCCGACTTGATCGCCCGCGCGACCTGCTGGTGCACGAACTCCGTGAAGCAGGCCTTGCAGAAGGCTGAATTGTGACGAGGCAGGTCGATGACCGCCTTGCCTGGGCATTTGAGGCACTTCATGAATAACTCAGGTTGAGGTCAAGGGCAAGGGGGGAATAACAGATAAGATATGCTTCCCAGGCCGGTCTTTCCCTCGCGTTAACCTCAACCTTAACCTTAGCCTTGACCTCCTGAGATCACCGGACGGACTTCCACCACGTCACCGTCCTGAAGGACTTCGTCTCCAGTGACGAGGTCGTCACCGCGGATGACGAGGTGCGCCTCCTGGACGAGATTCAGCTCCCGGAGCAGCTCCTTGACCCGTTTGGGCCCCTTCAACTCCATGTGCCTGGCGGGGTGGCTGAGGCGGACTTTCATCAACCCATCATAAGCCGAGATTCGGGCTGGGGGCAATAGGCGGGGGCAGTACAGTTCGTGGTCAGTGGTCAGTGAGGAGTCGCGCACCACAGACATTTCATCACCGACCCCTGTCCACAGGCCACTGTTCTCCGGCCGATTCAGATCTCCGCTTCTCGCAGGAACTTCGCCGATTCTTCCGGCGCAATCGGATTGACATGGCAGCCGGTGCCCCATTCGAAGGCGGCCATCTGGGTGAGCCGGGGGGCGATTTCCAGGTGCCAGTGGTAGAACGGCGTGCGGCGATCGTGCAGCGGCGCGTTGTGCAGCACCAGATTGTAGGCCGGGCGCGCGAGCACCCGATCCATCCGGCGGAGCGTTTCCGACAGGATTCGGGCGCACCATTCGAGCAGGCCATCGTCGCTGTCTTCAAAGGACTTGGCGTGATGTTTCGGGAGGATGCACATCTCAAACGGGAAGCGTGCCGCATACGGCGTGAGACAGGTGAAGGCCGGATTATCCACGACCACCCGGGCGGCTTCACGCTGCTCCTGTTTGATGACATCACAGTAAATGCACCGCTCCTTGTCCCGATAATGTTGCCGGCAGCCTTGCAACTCCGCCAGAGGCAACGGCGGAATGACGGGCAATGCGATCAATTGGGAGTGGGAATGGTCCAGCGTGGCGCCGGCAGGAGCGCCGTGGTTTTTGAACACCGCAATGTAGCGAAACCGCATATCGCGCTTGAGGTCTGTGATCCGATCACGAAAGGCGCGCAGGACTCCTTCGAGTCGCGCCGGAGGCAAGTCGGCCAGGGTTTCCTTGTGGTCGGGCGTCTCGAGAATGACTTCATGGGCCCCGATCCCGTTCATGCGGTCGAAGAGCCCGATCCCTTCCCGGTCGAGGGTGCCTTCGACTTGCAAGGCTGGAAACTTATTCGGAATGACCCGAACTTGCCAGCCCGGGCTGTTGGGCTCGCCGCCGGCCGGCCGATGGGCGAGAATTTCTCGCGGGGTGAGTCGCTCCTCGCCCGGGCAGAACGGACAGAGGCCTGATGCGGGACCGCGGGGGGGCTGCGGTGGCAGAAGGTCCTGCGGGCGAAGAATCCGGTCGGTGGCGATGATGACCCAGCGTCCGGTGACCGGGTCTCGGCGTAGGTCAGGCATGCTCCCTCCTGGGAGGGCTAGAGGCGAAGGGCAATAGGCGATAGGGGAAGAAATTTTGAGAAGATGTCATACCCCTCGCCCATTGCCGATAGCCCATCGCCTGTTCCTTACACTTTCCACATCACCGCGTCGTAGTGGCGGTCGGGCACAATCAATGCCACAGGGTGGAAGCGCGGGTAGCGTGCCACTTCCGAGCCCTGCCGGGTGACGAGCAGACTGATCTTGAACGGTTGACCGGCCTGCAGGTCGAGGTCCTTGAACGGAACGCCGAGTTCGAGCACGTGCCGATGGCGGAAGCTGGTGTAGGGGCCCACTTCGGCGAAGGCCTGTCCCGGAGCCGCCGACCACAGCGTAAATCGGGTGCCACCGGGACCGGAGAGCGGAAAAGTCAACTTGTACGATCGGCCTGTGGTCAGGACATGCAGTTCCGCACCGAGTGATCCTTCGCTTGTCGGAGGGATCTCTTCCGGATCCAGGCGGAGATAGAGGGCGTCGAGGCTGAAGCCGAATCCGATGTACCGAAAGAACTTGTCGGATCGCCACATGGCGCCCAGCGGCGGCGCGGGGTCAATCGTGCCGGCCCCGTACCACTCGAAGAAGTCCGTGACGATGCCGTCGAGGGTCGGGGAGAGCAGCGTGGCCGGCAGTTTCGTCCGGTCCGCCTCCCGCATGCCGATGACGGGCTCGCTGAGAATGGCCGGAGCCGCCAGACCGGCGCGCGTAAAGACGTTCTGCAGGTGGAGCCGGAACAGCCGGTCGAATTCGGACTTGTAGTCCGTTTCGAAATCGTCGCCATACCACCAGAACCAGTCACTGCCTTCGGCGGCGTACAACTCCTCCCAGGCGGACTTCGCCTGTTCCGGCGGCAGCTGATCGGCGATCTCCGTGAGTCGTGCCCGCGTATGGCGCAGCAATTCCCATCCCCGATTGTCCTCCGGGTGCCCGATCCAGATCTTGAAATCCTGGTTGATCCAGGAGCCGCTATGCAGGTGTTCGAGATGCGTGCTGGCCGGGTGGTTCGTGAGATAACGATGCACCGTATTGGTGGTGAGGGCCAGATCCGGTCCGAGCGTGAGACTCGGCTTGGCCAGTTTGCTGTAGAGGCTTGTCAGGAATTGCTGGCCGCCGTCGTAGTAGTACTCCCAGGGATTCTCGCCGTCGAGGATGATGGGAATCAGCGTCTGCTCGTGCGGCGCCTGCTGTGCGATCCCCTCCAGCCGGCGAACGACATCCTCGGCCGCAGAGTCCGGCGCCCACTTCGCATAGACAAACCCGCAGGCATCGGAAATCTCCCGATCGCGAAAAATGATCGAGACTTCCTCGCCGGGTGGGCCGACCCGATAGGGTCGATAGAGGTCGGTCATCCGGTCCCAGTGGCCAAGTGAGCGGGCCAGATTGCCCTCATCGGTGGCCATCCATTGAAAACCCGTCCGGGCGACCATCGGGACCATCTCGGGACATACGGAGCCTTCGGAAGGCCACAAGCCGGCCGGTGGTTGGCCGAACAGTTCCGCGTGAAGGGCTGCCGATTTCAGAAGCTGAGCTTCGGCATCGGCAGGCGCCTGGTATCGTTGGGGCAGGGCCGCCTCCGGGCGCGAGCGCTTTGCGAAATCGGTATCGATGACCAAGGGCAGAATCGGGTGGTAGAAAGGCGTGGTGGTCAACTCGATCTGACCGCTTTCCGCCAGACGCCGATAGGAGGGGATGATCTCCCCGATCGTCCGGCGTTGGAGCGTGAGTACTTCCTGCTTTTCCTCTTCGGTGAACCCGCGATCTTTGGACCGCAGTTCCTGGAGGCGCGGGTGTCGTGCGACGCATCCGAAACCGAACCAGGCAAGATTGTGCCACACCTGGAGATCAAGCAGCTCCTGAGTGGAGTACTGCCGGGCCAGCCGGTCGAGCGTCTGCGGGCCGACATCCCCGCCGCGTTTGACGAGCAGCTCGTGATACCGCGGATAGGGGCGAACCATCGTCGCCCAGTTGGCCGCGAAGAAATGGCGAACAATAAAGGCGCGTTCTTCTGCCGACAAGTCAGCGGCGGGCTTTTGGGCGTATTCCAGGAAGAGATCGCGGACGGTGCCGCCGCCCATCTCCTTCAGCTGAATCAAGAGAGACGGCGTGAAATTGAACGTGCCACGCACCGCGGGAAACCGCTCCATCATATAGGCCATGTCGTAGTAGGCCTTGATGGCGTGCAGGCGCACCCAGGGCATGCTGGCGAGCCCCGACACCGGGTCGGTGTAGTAGGGTTGGTGCATGTGCCAGAGGAAACAGACGTGGGCGGTTTTCATCAGGCGGCTCTTTCACGCATCCAGCGAGTATTGCACAGGGGGGACCCCTGTTCAAGAAAATGAAACGAATGGTGAAGTCGGTCCAGAGCCGGTACAATATGTAAAAGATTCGGGCCATTCACGAATCACGTATGGACACCTCATTCAACTCTCCCCCGGGCCAGTCGGGTCTCGCGGGGATCGGCTCCGCTCTTTGGTATTGGGGCCCCGTGGTGGGCTATGCCGTGCTCATCTTCACCCTCTCATCCCTGTCCGGTTCTGAGATGCCTTTCTCACTGTTTCCGATTCCGTACAACGACAAGATCCTGCACGCCCTGGTCTATGGCGGATTAGCACTGCTGGCATTGCGGGCGTTCCGGCACGCGGCGGGCCTCATAGGGGCACGGTATGCGCTCGTGCTGGCCGTCGTGGTGGCCGCCTTATACGGAATGAGCGATGAGCTTCATCAGGTCTTTGTGCCCAACCGACATGCCGATGTCTGGGATTGGGTGGCCGATACGGCCGGGGCGACGCTTGCAATCTGGATCTGGAAATTCTGGTGGCCTACCAGGCGTAGGCTTCCGGAGCCGGACCGCCCGGTCCCGGGAATATCCGATCCAGCCGGGTGAGGGTCTTGGCGCTCAACAGGAGGTCGAGCGCCCGCATCGAGCCGGTCAGTTGAGACGAGGTGCGCGGGCCGATGATCGGCGACGTGACGGCCGGCTGGTGCAACAGCCACGCAATGGCCACGTCTGCGGGTTGTTCGCCGAGTTCCCGGCAGAGGGCTTCATAGGCCTCGAGCTTCGGGCGGTGCGTCTCGAGATCCTGGCGCACGTCCTGCTCCGTGCGGCGACCGGAGGTCGCCGGCGCGAGCGCCCCGCCGAGAAGACCGCGCGCCAGAGGGCTCCAGGGGATCAGCCCGATGCCGTAGGCCTGGCAGGCGGGGATGACCTCCAGCTCAATCGCGCGTTCGAGCAAACTATAGAGGCTCTGCTCGGACACCAGGCCAAAGAAAGAACGGCTTTTGGCAAGTTCCTGCGCCTGCGCAAGATGCCAGCCCGCGAAGTTGCTGCTGCCCACGTAGAGGATCTTGCCTTCCCGGTAGAGCTGTTCCATCGCCTGCCAGATTTCCTCCCAGGGCGTGGCGCGGTCCACATGATGCATTTGGTACAAGTCGATATGGTCGGTCTTCAGCCGCCGCAGGCTGTCTTCGCAGGCCCGCTTGAGATGGAAGGCTGAGAGCTTCGATTCATTGGGCCACTCGCCCATCTTCCCGTAGACTTTCGTCGCCAGTACGACCTTCTCGCGCCGCCCGCCGCCTTGAGCGAACCACCGTCCGATGATCTGCTCCGTGACCCCTTCGCCGAGCTTCCATCCATAGACGTTTGCGGTATCGAAGAAATTCATGCCGAGTTCGAGCGCCTTGTCCATGATGACGGTACTGTCCGCTTCCGACGTGTGATCGCCGAAATTCATGGTGCCAAGGCACAGTCGGCTGACTTTCAGGCCGGAGCGGCCGAGCTGGACGTACTGCATGACGAGGCGTCTCCTAGGAGCCTGTCCGACATTGACCTTTCTACTGCGGCGAACGATGGCCAGGCATCTGCTTTGTTCTCGGCCCCGAAAAATCCTCAACGTATTCCAGCGAATACGCCTCCGGTTTTTCGGGACCTGCGGCCGTGCATCTGCCTGCCCCTCCTTCGCCTCGTGACGAACGGCAATGTCGGACAGGCTCCTTGCACAAGAAATGCGGGCAGACAACCACGGCAGGATACCGGCTTTTCCTTATCAGAACAACGCGAATCCGGTATAATTCCCCGCATGTCGACCGTTGGTCCCGCTGCGCCGAAGTCGGCGTTGGCTCCACCCGATCTGGCGCTCATCTCGCAGACCGTCCGCACCAAGCTGCCGTTTCAGGCGAACTTGGCCTCGCTGAGTCCGCTTGCCGGCGATGCCTCGAATCGGCGATATTTCCGCGCGCATCTTTCGGATGGGCCGGTCTCGTCCACCATTCTCATGCAGCTGGCCGAGCCGGAAGCCTTTAAAGCCTCGGAAGAGGCGGTCAGTGGAGCCGCCTCCGCCGTGACGGAACTGCCCTTCCTGAATGTGCGCCGACATCTGAGTCAGGCGGGAACCCCGGTGCCGTCGCTGTATCACTACGATGCGACCGCGGGCCTGCTCTACCTTGAAGATTTCGGGGATCTGACGCTGGCCGAGGCGGCGCAGAAGGGGAGTCCGGCCGCGCGGGCGACGCTCTATCGCGAGGCGATCGATATTCTCGTGGAGATGCACGTTCGAGGTTCGGCGAAAGCGACTGACGCCTGTCTGGCCTTCACCCGTTCGTTCGACGTGCCGCTTTTGATGTGGGAATTCGACCACTTTCTCGAATACGGGATCGTGGCGCGGCGGGGGAGGCCCATGTGCGCAGAGGATGCCCAACCGATTCACGCCGAGTTCCGGAACATCGCTGAGCTGATGGCCGCACAGCCCCGCGTCTTCACGCACCGTGACTACCATTCGCGCAATCTCATGGTCTGTGCGGCTCCGGCGAAGGGACGACGTCTCGGCGTCATCGACTTTCAGGATGCGCTGATGGGGCCGGCATCCTACGACCTGGCCTCGCTGCTCCGAGATGCGTACATCGCCCTTGACGAGGAGCTGATCGACGAGTTGGTCAGTCGCTACCTCGACGGCGTGGCGAAACAGGGGAAAGCGGTGACTGATCGGCGGGCCTTTCGGCAGGTCTTCGACTTCACCAGCATTCAGCGCAATCTGAAAGCCGCGGGGCGATTCGTCTACGTCGACCGCGTGAAGGGGAATCCGAAATTCCTGGCCGATATCCCGCGCGTGCTCGGGTACGTCCGCCACAATCTGGAGCGCTACTCGGAACTCGCCACGCTCCGCAAGCACCTGACGCCGTATGTGCCGGAATTGCAGTGATGTGTGATCAGTGATGAGTGATCGGTGCAGCAGATGAAGAAGAGGGCCGGGATAGTCTTTCTACTCGGATTTCTCCGCGTCACCCATCACTCGTCACTCATCACTCATCAC
>JACRLS010000293.1 GCA_016235225.1 Nitrospirota bacterium
CGGATCGGCGTCCATGACGGCTTTCATCGTTTCGTTGCCGAGGAGATACTGCCAGGCTTGCGGGGAGGTCCCGCCCACCTGTTCGAACCACTTGCGGGCTTCGGTCAGATTCTCCAGCATGGCCTTGTTGTCTCGGTTGGGCATGAAGATGCGGCTGTAGGCCATGGTGTAGGCGGCGGCAAACTTGTCCATCGGGCGCTCCGCGATCGCCAAGGCCTGCTCCGCGTCTTTGTATGCCTGGTTGATGTTGGGATCATCCAGCATTCGATTCCAGGCCACTTTGGTGATCCGAGACCAGGCGAGCTCGATCAGCACGCGGGCACGCACTTGCGCCCGCTCGGCGGGCAGGTCCTTCACCAACTGTTCATGGGTGGCAATCGCCGCATCCTGGTCGAGATTCCACCGGTATGCGATCCCCAGCCGGAGGCGGTTCTCCAGATCGTCCGGCCGTACCTTGGCCAACTGTTCCATGGCCGGAATCATCCGGAGGAGATAATCGGCTTCCGTGGGTTTCTGATACCCGCCCATCTCCATGCCGATCGACAGGGCCGTTCTCGTCGTATGGGCATAGGTATCCCAATAGAACTCCCCGAGCCGGTTCGACAGGGCCGCGTCGCTGACTGAAACCGGACGGACGGCCTTCGCCCCATCGAGCAGGGTGTGATAGAGGTCCCGCGAGAGGGCGGTGAGGGCATCGGGCTGGGCCGGATCGATCGTCAGCACGCGGTTGAGCAACGCCACGCGATCGCGCAGATCGGGCAGGAGGACCGCGCGACCCACGCCGGCGAGGAGCAATCCCGGCGCATCCTCCGGCTTCCACCACCGGCCGGAGTTCGCCTCATAGCCCGGGGGCTCCGTCACGAACGGAATCGGGACATCGCCGCCTTCAGCCGTCGCGCTGTTCACGACGGCCATATCGCCGGGGAACCCGAGTTTTTTCAGCCCCGTGAGGACCACCCAGCGCAGGGTCAGCGACTTGATCGCCGCGGTCGGACGCTTGACCGTATTGGCAAACTGGTACGTGCCCGCGACGTAACTGATCGGTGACGTGATCGGGTCGCGATAGGTCACGCTGGTGCGCACCAGCGTCGCGCCCGCCACCAGAATGGGCCCGCCCTCTTGCAATCGAAATGAGGCCGCGGGCAGCGTCTTGCGACCCAGAATCTCGACCAGCAGACCAGTCCCCGGAGGTGATTGCCCCATCTGCGGCATCACAAAGGCCGAGGGGGTGTAGCGGCTCAACTCGTCCTGATAGAACACGAGACTGCCCCGGCCGGGCCAGACCACATCCATGGCACGATCCTTCTGATCGATAGCCCGCGCGTGCCATGTGTCCAGGACATCCCAGCACTGCGCGTAATAGGGATCGGCATCGGGAGGATAGGCCGCCACCGGCTTGGACCGGGCCGCGCGCAGGCGGTGCAGACAGCGGAAGTCGAGGCGCCCGACCGTGCGGTGATCTCCAGCGGCGATCGCGTCGGCAAATTGCTTGGCCGTCGAGGACACCATGTCGTGTTTGCCTGCTCCACCTTTGTGCTTCTTGCCCGATGCGGCGGCCAGGGCGAGGTCGCTCACGGCGCTCAACAAGGACAGGGCCGTGGTCACGGCCAGCAATGTAGCAGTCCAGCGAAGGTTGGTACGCATAGGAATGAATCCTTCCTAAAAAGGACGGGTACTGTACCACGCCGTGCCTGCCAGGAGAAAGAGGCCGACTGGTCAATGGTCAACGGTCATTGGTCGTGAGAAAAAGATGGCCCTGCGATTGACTATTGACCAATGACGTTAGTTCGCCTGATCAGGAGGGAGCGGCGCCGGAGTTCCTGGCTTGTAGAAACGCACGAGGCTTCGGAGGTAGGCCAGGACATCGCGCTGCTGCTGTTCGGTCAACGTATGTTTCCAGGCGGGCATGGCGGTTCGAGGCTTGCCGTCGGCGATGGCAGCCAGCAACTCCCTATCGGATTTGACCGACGTGGCAGCGGAGACGAGGCTGGCCGGTCGCGGCGACAGATACGGCGCCTCCGGCCCGTCTCCCTTTCCCTGCTTCCCGTGGCAAGAGATGCACCGTTCTTCATAGATCAGCTTGCCCGATTCAGGCGCACCTGTGCCCGTCCCGAATGAGACGGGGGGAGCCGGCAGCGAGAGGACCGCGAACAGGGTCCCCATCACGCTCAAGACGGCACGAAGCAGTCTGCGGCCCGGGCACCTCATCGATCCGATCTCTCTTGCACCACGATGGCCCCCTTCATGTCATGGCCCGGCATGTCGCACAGGTACTGAAAGGTGCCGAGTTGTTCAGGGACAAATCGAATTTCCGCGCGACCATCCGGGGGAATAATAACCCGCGTGAATCCTTTATCGGTGAACTCCGGGGCCCCGTTGCCGGAGACATTCAGATTGACCCCGACAAAGAGGTTCGTGGGCACAAACGCGTGGAGCTCTGAATCCAGGTTCTGAAACACCAGCTTAATTTTTCGCCCTCTTTGAAGGGTGACCGAGGGTGGCTCGAACTGCCGCAGCCGGATCTTAACGACGATTTCCTCCTCCTGTGTCTGATCGACGGATGTCAGGGTGGGCGAGGAGATTTCCCCGAGCACGGGCCGGCTCTCCCCCGTCAGTATGAACAGGACGGCCCCGACCAAGGCCAGCCACCATGAGTGGACGCTGCTCAACCATGGACTCATCGCTCTCATTGTACCGAGTGATCCGGCCTCGTGCCAGCGGACGGGCCGTTTGCCATCATCTCAAATCAGAGACAGGAGGTCTTGAAAGGATTCGGGAGGATCAAGGGGCGCCGGCGGCCCGAAGAATATCCTGCTTCAATCGAACTTTTTCCGCTGTCGAGAGCGGATGAGCCTCATGGTGGCGGCAGAGGGTGACGGTCTGGCGCAGGGACTCCACAAAGACCTCACAATTCGGACAAGCGCCCAGATGTTTCCGAATTTCGCCGCAGACCGAGACAGGCAGGTCGTCATCGAAATAGGCGGAGAGATTCTTCAGAATGTTCAGGCACTGCGCCTTCGTATGGCCGTGCTGGTCATGCCTTGAGCGGCGCGTCGATCGCCGCGTGCCGGTTTTCGCCTTCATGTCGGAACTCCTTCGTGCCGATGTCCCACCGATCCGCGCTCAGGAGGAGCCCTGAGCCAACCCCTTCGCACTCAGTGCGCGTCGCACAAAGAGCCGGGCCCGGTGGAGGCGGGATTTGACGGCCCGCTCGTTGAGCCCCATCACCGCGCCCACTTCCTTGGCGCTCAAGCCTTCCATGTCCCGCAACACCAGTACCATCCGGTATTTTTTCGGCAGGCTGCGGATCGCGTGAAACAGATTGTCAC
>JACRLS010000015.1 GCA_016235225.1 Nitrospirota bacterium
TACAACGAGTCGAGAAATTCACGACCGGTTCCGGTCTCAACAACCTCGAATTGGGGTTTCGGCTGCGCTATGAAATCCGACGCGAATTCGCCCCCTACGTGGGCATCTCTTTGGATAAAAGTTTCGGCGAGACCGCCACGCTCGTGCGCCAAGAGGGCGGCAACCCGAGTCAGATTCGATTCGTTGTGGGCCTGCGGGCCTGGTTTTAACCTTGATGGCGTGTAGTTCCGCTGGCGCGGGGAAAAAGATTGCCGCTGCGAACCCTGTATTCGGGCCTATGTCCGAATGGCTGTCGACAAGGGAATTTCGCAGGAAGAGCTGATTGAATTTCTCGAGGTCGTCATGACCATGCAAGGCTGTCCCGGGGAAGAGTGGGCGCTAAAAGCCTACGCGGCTTTCAAGGAATGTACGAGTAGGCAGCAGCCCGCAGATGCTGTGTGCTGCGCTCACTAAATGAACCAATGTCCGACGACGGCCCATGCTCAAACGTGGAAGGGACCAGGCTCGGAAATGCTAACAGTCACAGAGAGACCAGGCGAGGACCAGATCTCAGCGCGGAGATCGGGCTGCCTGACAGCCTTCTCCGAATCGCTTGTTCGCTGGGGAGATGAGCGGCCCCTTTATTAGGGGGGATCGGTTAATCAGGTCGGAAGACAAAGAGAGAGGGGATCGCCATGTCAGACAGACGAATGATGAGCATCAGCATCTTCATCGGAGTCCTCGCTTTGGGGGGGTGCCTCTTTTCGCAAACGGGGAAATTGCTGCCAGCCCCTGCCGATGCCAGGCCGGCCGCCGCCAAGCATAACGAAGAGGGCATTGCCGCCCACAACCAAGGGCAGTTGGCTGCGGCCAGACAGCATTTCGAGGCGGCGGTCCAGGCAAACCGGACGTTAGCTGAAGCGCATTACAACCTCGGGATGGTGCTATACAAGATGGGGGACGAGGGGGAGGCCAATCCCCACTTCATGGAAGCAGCCAATCTTGCGCCGGGGAACGAGGTGATCTGGAGTTCGCCTCCGCTCAGCGGCGTGCAGCGGGGGACCAAGAGCTTCACTCCCGCCGCGTCGGACGGGCACGGGCACAGTCACTAGGCGGAGGGACGTAGTTTGCCGCTTAGGGAATAGCCTTGTCCTGTTCGCGGTGCAGCATAGCCAGGGCTTTGGCTTCCTCGGCGGCTTTCGTGTAGTACTCGGTGAAGAGCTGACAATGGGCCATCAACTGTGCCTTGGATTCTTTCGGGGAAGGCTGATAGGAGGGCTTCGCATATTCTTGTGCCATCCCACGCATCTCCTCGGCCTTCCCCAGCAGGCGTGCCGCCTCCTGGTCATACCAGGTCGCGAGGCCCTTATGATCGTGGCGCGCAAGCAATTCCTGCGGAGGCCCCGTGGTCGCACAAGCCATGACGACTGCCACGAACAGGATCCCGATCCATCCCAGGGAGTGCGCGGTTGTCATGTATCTTCTCCTTTTCCGATGATACGGTTTGCTCGCCCGCACCAGACACGTGGAAAAAGCACCGGTGCGAGTGAGGCATTCTGCAACAAGGGACAGGTTCGGCTGCCCTCAATTGACTCAGCCTCTCAAGCCGGTCCGGGTTGGTCAGCGCATCTCAACACAGAACCTCTCGTAGTCAGGGAATTCCGTTATTGGCGCATGTCTTGCAGTCTTACAAACGATACAGAGGCTTGGAGGTAATCGCAACTCACCAACGCCGTGAACGGGCGTCACGGCCAAACACGGAGGGATGTCATGATGAAGGTCAGGGGGATGCTCACATTGATGGTATTCGGTCTTCTGGTAGGGATGTCAGGTTGCGCAGAAATGGCGGGGACATCTCCGCAGCGGATGATTAACGCGAACGATCATAACGGGCTGGCAAACTACTACACCCAGCAGGCGCAGGAGCTCAGAGAAAAGGCCAAACAGTGGGAGTTCACCGCCGAGTATTACGAAAAGCACCCAGAGCCGGGCACGAAGACTGATTCGGCGCAACATGCCGCTCACTGCAGGACGATTGCCCAGAACTATCTAAAGGCGGCGGACGAGGCCGAGGCGCTGGCGAGGGAACACCGGGCGATGCGCCCGCACGGCATGATTCAGTAAGCGGTTTCACACATAGCCATTTCATGAGGCCTGGCAAGGAGGACACCATGCGGTGGCGGACAGGGTGGTTGGGACTCCCGCTGGGGGTCGCCGAACATGGTTCGAACAGCCAGGAATCGGAGGATACCTCGTGATACTGGCTTTAGGTGTCGCGATCAGTGTCAGCGTCGAGTGGGCGACGGTGTATGTGATGCACTGGTGGACCTACAGTGACCGGATGCCTCTCGTCCCGGGACTCCGAATCGGCGTGGCGCCTCTTGCACAAATGCTAGTGCTGCCGCCAGTGATCTTCTTCCTCGTCGCACGGTGATCTCGCTGGGTGTGTACTGGGTCTGAGGCATGGAGTGGTTGAACCATGAGTGCCGTGAAAGATCCCGTGTGCGAGATGACAGTCCCGACGGACCATGGTCTGACACAGACCTATTACGGCCGCACGTTCTATTTCTGCTCCAATCTCTGCCGGCGATCGTTCCTCGCCGACCCTGATCGATATGTGGGGTCGACACAGAGCCTAGGACCCGTCGATCCCTCATCTCGGCGCATTGCGTACTTTTCGATGGAAGTGGCCATCGACCCAGGAATCCCCACGTACAGCGGAGGGCTGGGTGTCCTCGCAGGGGACACCTTGCGATCCTGCGCCGATCTGAAGGTTCCGGTTGTCGGAGTCAGCTTGCTTTATTGGAAGGGATACTTCGAGCAAACCTTGGACCAGTGGGGAAACCAGCGCGAGCAGCCGGTGACATGGGATCCCAATGGCCTGTTGCGCCCCCTGCCGACCACGGTACAAGTAACAATCGAGCGACGGACTGTCGTCATTCAGGCCTGGCAGTATGACGTGGTGGGGATAGCAGGCTACACCGTGCCGCTCCTGTTGCTGGACACCAATCGACCAGAGAATGCCCCGCAAGACCAGGAACTCAGCTTTTGGCTCTATGGTGGGGACGACCGGTACCGCCTGGCACAGGAACTCGTGCTCGGGATCGGTGGAGTCAGAATGCTGGAGGCAGTGGGCTACGCGCAGCTCGAACGATTCCACATGAACGAAGGTCATGCGGCGTTGCTGGCCCTCGAACTCTTGCGGACGTCGAAGGCGACCAGCACGACGGAGTGGGATTTCACCAAGGTCAAAAGTCAGTGCGTCTTCACGACCCATACGCCGGTGGTAGCCGGCCATGATCAGTTTGCCCATGACCTTGTGCAACAGGTCATGGGTGACCTGCTTCCTCTTGAAGTGTTGCAGATGCTGGCCGGGCGGGACCAGCTCAACATGACGCTGCTCGGCTTGAACGTGAGTGGCTATGTGAACGGCGTCGCCAAGCGGCATGGAGAGGTCTCCCAGGAGATGTTCCCAGGCTTCCCGATTGACTCCATCACCAACGGTGTTCATTCGGTGACGTGGACCTGCGAGAGTTTCCAACATCTCTATGATCGCCACATCCCTGGTTGGCGAACCGATCCGTTCTCCCTTCGCTATGCCATCAGTGTTCCCAACCAGGACATCTGGGACGCGCACGTGAAGGCCAAGGCACGGTTATTTGAAGCGGTGAAACAGCGCACGCGGCACGTTCTGAGCGGCGAGGCGTTCACGATTGGTTTTGCGCGACGGGCGACGCTGTATAAGCGCACCGATCTGGTCTTGTCGGCTCCCCTTGAGCTAATCGATATCGTCCGGAGGGTCGGGCCTCTGCAGATCATCTTCGCGGGGAAGGCCCATCCCAAGGATGAACCCGGGAAAGACATGATCCGGCGCGTGGTGCAAGTAGCCAAGCAACTTGAGCGTGACGTGACGATCGTGTATCTCGAGGACTACGACATGACGCTCGCTCAGCTCATCACCGCCGGCGTGGACCTCTGGCTCAACACGCCGCAACGTCCCCTCGAAGCCTCGGGGACCTCGGGCATGAAAGCGGCGCACAACGGGGGGCCGAGCCTCAGCGTCCTGGATGGCTGGTGGCTGGAAGGTCACATCGAAGGCGTGACGGGGTGGTCGATCGGGTCACGATCCTTGGGGCAAGAATCTAATTGGGGGGAGGAAGCGCGAGAGCTCTATCAGAAGCTTCGCTGGACGATCGTCCCCATGTATTACCAGTCGCGCGACCATTGGATCGATGTGATGCGACACACGATCGCGTTCAACGCCTCGTTCTTCAACACCCATCGGATGGTGCAGCAGTATGCGACAAACGCCTATGTCTAGGATCTGGGAAAGGTGGTAAGTAGACGATGACTTCCCTTTGGCATACCCTCACCACCGAAGCTCTCGAGCAAGAGCTCCAGTCAGACATAGATACAGGGCTTACCGCCTCCGAGGCACAGCATCGTTTGGCGGCAATTGGACCGAACGAACTGCCCGAAGCCGCTCCGCCCTCACCACGCAAGATTTGCCTGAGTCAATTCGCAAATCTGATTGTCTGGGTCCTGATTGGTGCCGCCGCAGTGTCCGGTCTCTTGCAGGCATGGATCGATGCAGTTGCTATTCTCGCGATTGTCGTACTCA
>JACRLS010000313.1 GCA_016235225.1 Nitrospirota bacterium
GCGCGTCGCTGAAGAAGAACCAGTCTGCGTTGCTCTTGATCGAACGGCGCGGTTCTCCGCTGTTCCTGACGGTGAAGATCTAGCCCGAACACACAAAGGGGGCGAGGCCGTACGGTCTCGCCCCACTCTTTCCCAGTCATTTCATTAGCCGTTAGTCGAAGACGACTGTCTTGCGGCCATAGACCAAGACGCGATGTTCGACGTGCCGACGCACCGCGCGGGCGAGCACGATTTCTTCCAGGTCCCGTCCTTTGCGCACCAAATCGTCCACGGTGTCGCGGTGGCCGATGCGCATGACGTCCTGTTCGATGATCGGACCTTCGTCGAGATCTTCCGTGGCGTAATGCGCGGTCGCCCCGATCAGTTTGACTCCCCGCTCATAGGCCTGGCGATAGGGATTGGCCCCGATGAAGGCCGGCAAGAAGGAATGATGGATGTTGATCACGGGGCAGCCGACCTGGCGCAGAAAGTCGCCGCTCAGAATTTGCATGTAGCGGGCCATCACCACCAGTTCGATGTCATGCTGTTTCAGAAGCCCCAGGATTTGGCGCTCCTGCTCGGGCTTCGTTTCTTTCGACACCGGAAAAACGTGAAAAGGAATCTTGAAGAGCTCTCCCCACATGGCACAGGTATCGTGGTTCGAAACGCTGACCGGCACATCAACCCGCAGCTCTCCGCGCCGATGCCGCTGGAGCAAGTCGGCCAGACAATGGTCCTGCTTGGACGCGAGCAGCCCTACTCGCATGCGCTCGTCGGTGAACCGGACCTCAAAGTGCATCCCGAAGACCTTGGCGATCGGCGCGAAGGCCGCAGCGACCTCGGATCGGGGAATCTGAAATCCTTCCACCCCGAACTCCGTCCGCATGAGGAAGTCGCCGGTCTCCTGGTCCGTATGGTGATCGGAGTCTACAATGTTTCCCCCGAAATCGTGGATGAACCCCGAGACACGGGCCACAATCCCTTTCCGGTCCTTACAACTGATCAGCAGTACACAGGAGTCCATGCGTCCCTCATGCGTCGTGTGGAGCCCCACGGCTTCAGCCTACTCCGCCGACCTGCCCGCCGCCCGGCTTCGGCAGGCGGGAGTAGCTTGGCTACGAAGGCCGGGCAGCCGTGGCTCCCTGCGTAGGCGGGTGAATTGTTGACGTCTCGGCAACCGAGCGTGACCCGGTCAGCGCCAATGGGTCGATGGCGGGGCCATGATCAGCGGGGAGGAGCGGGCAGCCTGGGGACACTCCCCCTCGACTCGGCCGACCAGATCATAGGCGGTCGCGTCTGTGATCGTCGCTTTTACCAGATCCCCGGGAGCCACCTGCCCTTTGTTCACGTAGACGACCCCGTCGATTTCAGGCCCCTGCCCTTCGTGACGGGCTTCCCACAGACCCTCGGCTTCTTCCGACGGTCCATCGACGAGCACCTCCATCGTCGCGCCCACTTTGGCCCGACTTTTCTGGAGGCAAATACCTTCTTGCAGCGCGAGGAGTTCGTTGCGCCGTTCCTCCATGATCGCGCGATCCACCTTCCCGTCCAGCAGGGCCGCCGGTGTCCCTTCTTCATCAGAGTAGAGGAACACGGCCACGCGATCGAACTGCATCTGGACGAGATACGCTTTGAGTTCGGCAAAGGCCTGCTCGCTTTCACCCGGGAACCCGACGATGAACGCGGTCCTGAAGGTGAGGCCAGGGATTCGCTGCCGGAGCCGCTGGACCAATCTCGTGATGGAGGCACGATCACCCAGCCGATGCATCCGCTTCAGCATCGTATCATTGATGTGTTGCAGGGGCATGTCGATATACTTGGCCAGTCGCTCCTTCCCGGCATAGAGGTCCATCAGCTCATCGGTCACTTGTTGTGGATAGAGATAAAACGGCCGGATCCACCGCAGTCCCTTCACCTTCACCAACTCTCTCAAGAGTCCAGTGAGGCCATCCCGCACGCCGAGGTCGGCCCCGTAATTGACCGTGTCTTGCGAGATGAGGCTGAGTTCCTTGACGCCCTGGTCGGCCAACTGCTCGGCTTCCTTCACGATGGACTCGATGGGCCGACTTCGCTGCTTCCCGCGCATCAGCGGGATGGCGCAGAAGGTGCAGTTGCGGTTGCATCCTTCGGCGATCTTCACGTAGGCGGTGTGCATCTTGCCCAGTCGAATTCGAGGCGCCAGCTCATCATAGAGGTAGGGCGGGGGAGCCATCCATGAGCGCGGAGTGCTCGGAGTCGGATTGAGCAGAGTCCGACAGATGTCTGCAATACGCCCGATCTCGCCGGTCCCCACCACGGCATCGAGTTCCGGCAGCTCCTTGAGCAGATCGTCCTGATAGCGCTGCGCCAGGCACCCCGCCGCAATCAGCACTCGACAGGCGCCGGTTTTCTTCAGGCGACCGTATTCAATGATGGCATTGATCGATTCCTGTTTGGCTTCTTCGATAAACCCGCAGGTATTGACGATCACGACCTCCGCGTGGTCGGACTTCGACGTCAGTTCGAAGCCCGTGGCGGAGAGCGAACCCAGCATGACCTCGGCATCGACCTGGTTTTTGGTGCAGCCCAGGTTCACAAAGCCGATCGTGGGCTTCTTGGCCTGATCGCTCATGGGGAGTGTTGTCCGCGCCATGGGCCCACAGTCTACGGGCCTGTTTGTCCGGCTGTCAATTCCGCCGATCGGGGGGCGAGGGTCGCAAATCGCTTGCCTCATGCCGCCTCTTTCCGTAGAGTCGCCCCATGATCCGCGCGTTTCAGGGGATCAGGCCCACCATCGCCACGTCCGCCTTCATCGAAGACACGGCCGTCATTATCGGCGACGTCGTGATCGGCGAGGACTCCAGCATCTGGTTCAATTCGGTCGTGCGAGGCGATGTCCACTATATCCGCATCGGCCGGCGCACCAACGTGCAGGACCTCTGCATGCTCCACGTCACCTATGACACGCACCCGCTGGTGATCGGCGACGAGGTGACGATCGGACACCACGTGGTCTTGCACGGGTGCACGATTCAGAATCGCGTGCTGGTCGGCATGGGCGCCATCATCATGGATGGCGCGGTCATCGGCGAGGACAGCGTGGTCGGCGCCGGCGCCTTGGTGACCGAAGGGACGGTCGTGCCCCCGAAGAGCCTGATTTTCGGATCTCCGGCTCGATTGCGCCGACCGGCCACGGAGAAGGAAGTGGCCTGGATCAAACAGTCCGCCGAGAACTACGTCCGCTATTCCCGCCAGTATCTCTCAGGGCCCGACAAGCCCCCGCCCGGGTTTATCGTCTGAACCCGGGAAGTCGAAAACCCTTAAACTACAGTCGGAAGATTGTTTATTCTTGCCTGGGGGGCCGAGTCGACGTTCGACCTTCAGACTTTCCGACGTTCCGACGCGGATCTCCGAGCCGAAGAAAACAGATCGGATCTCCGACCACCGCCGCGGGATAGTCGCGCTTGCTGACTTGATAGGGAATCCGCCGCTTGTGGCACCATTCTGCGATCCACATCACCTCTTCGGTCGAGGTCGTCACCAGACCAGGTAGGGTCAGCTTCCGGAGGCACCGATCGACCAGATGGCGCACGAGGCGCCGCTCAACTGAAAAGCGGGCAGGGTCGAATGTCAGCGGCAGGGCCCGTCCATAAGAGAGCGCCGAGAGATTGGGAAAGCGCTCAGGATCATTCAGCACGCTCACGATCCAGAGATGATCGACACGTCCCGGGGCAGCACCGGCGTCCCGGTTGACGAACCGGAACGGCAGCCCCTGCAAGGCCTGATTCAGCACCCGCACTTCCTCAGCGCGAAGATTGAAAACGGCCACCTCTCGCCCCAACTCCAACGTCTCCATCGTCAACATGGGAATCTCCGCGACGCCCGCGCCCACGTAGAGACTCCGGCCGTCCCGCGGGAGCAATCTCTGTAACACCCCGGCCAGCTTGATCCCCCATCGCTGAGAGGGCCCCCGCTTGGCGCGCCAAAAAGCCTCCCCACCATCGTGGCAATAGATTCGCCCAAGCGCCGGATAGTCCAGCCGGGCAAAGATATGCGCGATGGCTTGACGGGTAGCGGCCTTCAGGCGATGATTCATCGGAGCTCGCTTCATATTCACATCGGAAAGACCCGGATGGGCTCGTTTCTTAGCCGAGATCGACTACTTGACCCCGCAGAAGGGCAAGGACTATAACGTAGTCGCGAACTGAACGAAAGGAGCTTCTCACCTTGAAGGGCAGAGATATCCGGGAGATGCCTTCCTATGGTGTTCAGGAGGCAGCTCACTACCTCCGCATTCCCCGAACCACCATTCGAGACTGGATTTCAGGCCGTCACTACCCAGGAAAAGCGGGCATGCGGTTCTCACGGCCCATCATCCTTTTGCCTGATCGTGAGACACGCCTCCTCTCCTTTCTGAACCTGGTCGAAATCCATGTTCTTGACGCGATTCGACGCAAACATAATATTCCCTTGGAAAAGGTCCGGATGGCGGTGAATTATCTGGCGAAGCAGTTTCCCTCGCCGCACCCCCTTGCCGATCAGGAATTCGCAACCGACGGCGTGAATCTCTTTATCAACAAATTCAGCCAGTTGATCAATATCTCACAGGAGGGGCAACTGGCCATGCAGGAAATCCTCCAAGCCCATCTGCACCGTATCGTGAGAGATCCCCGTGGCCTTCCAATACGATTGTATCCGTTCACGAGAAAGCGAGATTCGGCACAGCTTGTAGAAGAGCCTCGGGCCGTGGTCATCGATCCGCACGTGTCCTTCGGTCGGCCTGTCCTGGTGGGTACCGGCATTCCAACCTCTGTGATCGCCGAGCGCTATAAGGCGGGCGAATCGATGGATGATTTGGCAGACGACTATGGCCGCACACGGCTCGAAATCGAAGAAGCGATCAGGTGCGAACTCTTGGTCGAAGCCGCCTGAGCCTCCCCTTTTCTTCCTCGACCGCTCCCTCGGAAAGAAGCGCATCGCGACAGCTCTCCGTGAAGCCGGCGTAATCGTCCATGTCCACGACGACTATTTTCAGTCAGACGCCAAAGATGAGGTGTGGCTGGCTGAAGTGGGGCGGCGAGGCTGGATCGTCCTCACGAAAGACCACCGTATCCGGTACCGACAAGTCGAACGGCAGGCCCTCCTGAACGCGCAGGTCGCTGCGTTCATCCTCACCGCGGGTGACCTCCAAGGCGAGGAGATGGCTCGGATCTTCGTGAAGGCACTCCCGGCAATTTCACGATTTCTCAGGAAGCATCAGAAACCGTTCATCGCAAAGATTGCAAGAAATGGTTCCGTGACAATGCTATTCCAGAGCGATCGAGTGTGACCGCAAGTCTTCGACAAAGATGTGTCGGGCCACGAGACACGCGCGGTGGAGCATTGAGTGAAAGAGATCATCCAGCCGACGGCCGCTGGTGGCTTGCTCGGCTTGCATGGCGCGGATGTCGGACGCGCAGGCGCGCTTGCGGTCGCAGCCATCGTGGGGAAGCTCGTCTCAGGTTGGGGGGCGATGGGGCCGTCGGTGAACCGGCTCGCGATTGGCGTCGGGATGCTGCCCCGCGGTGAAGTCGGATTGATCTTTGCGGGCGTCGGCCTCTCCCATCACATCATCGCGCCCGGCGAATACAGCGCGCTGCTCTTCGTGATCGTGCTGACCACCTTCCTCGCGCCGATCCTGCTGAAGCGGGTCTATCGCCCGCAAGCAGCGTGAGCCCGCTACGACAGCGATCCGAGTGTTCCGGCCGGACCAATTCCGAGATATTCTTGTGCGCGAGAGCACAAGGAGCTGGAATGCTTCCGGCAGGTCCGCGCTCTCTCCTCCAAATCGGGATCAGCCGGCGATCAGATCCTGCCATGCGGCCGATAGGCCAACCGTGTCGGCGAGGGCAGAGACCGCCTGTTGTTCGGCCTGCGTGGGTTGGCGCACGGCGAGAATCTGTCGGGCATCAAGCAGGTCTTGCGGCCCGCCGGCATACAACTTCATGAGGACGAGGGCCGGCCAGGCCACCACTCGCACCGTGCACCCAAACACCGGGAGCAATTCCACTTCCTGAAAAATGATGGCATCCCAGGGCGAGGGCAGCAGCACCATTTGAACGGGGACCGGGAGGTCATTGACGGGGACGCTGGCTCGAAACACCCCTCGGAGGGGATCATCCGGTTCGCCGGGTTGAAAGTCGGCATGGAGGTGGCGTGACAACGCCTCAGGGTTGGCAGA
>JACRLS010000084.1 GCA_016235225.1 Nitrospirota bacterium
CAAGGAAACCGCGGGTTGCGCGGTCTCCCGATGGTTTGAAGGTGTGTCAATCGGGGATGGCGAGCCTCGCGGACTGGTTTTTTTAGTCAAAACCCCGTAGTCTAGAGCCGGATTCAACGTCCCTTCCGAGAGGGGTACCCTGCTGATGACTGCACAACGCATCTTGGTCGTTGATGATGACGCGCACATCCGTCAGGTCATGCGATTGGCGCTGACCAAGGCCGGCTTCGATGTCTTGGAAGCCAGCGATGGGGGCGAGGCCCTGAAGCTCCTGGGGACGGGCTCGACAGGCTCGGAGATCTGTACCATTATGTGCGATCTTCAGATGCCCAACGTGGACGGCAATCAGGCGATCCCCTACTTTCATGCGCAGTATCCGGAGATTCCTCTCGTGATTCTGACCGGGGTGCCGGACTTTATCCTCACTGAGGCGCTGCAAGAAGAGGGGGTCTGCGCCTATCTGCAGAAGCCGGTCTCCAACAGCAAGCTGATCGAGGTGATTCGACAAACGGCGCGCCTCAGCGAGCTCCGCAAGAAGCCTGCCCCGTGACGGTACGGCTTGACGTATTTTTCCCGCCCTTGCTATCGTGACCATTTCATCGGAGCTTCATCGCTCAATCGAGGAGGGTGACGTGGGCGCACAACTGCTGGACGGTAAAGCGTTGGCACAACAGATTCGGGACCGGATTGCGAAGGACACGGCCGAGTTGGTGGCCGAGACGGGCGTGAGGCCGGGGCTGGCCGCCATCCTGGTCGGGGACGATCCCGCCTCGAAGCTGTATGTGAAGAATAAACAGAAAGCCTGCGATGCGGCGGGTATCTACGTCGATGAGAACCGGCTTCCCGCCAGTACCACCCAAGCCGAGCTGCTCGCGTTGATCGAAAAGGTGAATGCCGATCCCAAGGTTCATGGTATTCTGGTGCAATTGCCGTTGCCCAAGCACATCGACAGCAGGGTGATCTTGGAGGCGGTGTCGCCGCTGAAAGATGCCGACGGCTTCCATCCGCACAACATGGGCCGGCTGGTCGAAGGCAACCCCATTTTCGAAGCCTGTACGCCGAAGGGCATCATCAAGATGATCGAATCCACCGGCGTGGGTATCGAGGGCAAGCGCGCCGTCGTCGTGGGTCGCAGCAACATTGTCGGCAAACCGGTGGCACTCATGCTGCTGCACCGGCATGCGACGGTGACGGTGTGCCATTCAAAGACCAAAGACCTGCCGGCCGTCTGCCGCGAAGCCGACATTCTCGTCGTGGCGATCGGGAAGGCGAAGTTCGTGACGGCCGACATGGTCAAGCCGGGCGCGATCGTGATCGATGTGGGAGTCAATCGTCTGGATGACGGGACCTTCGTGGGCGACGTGGATTTTGAGGCGGTTCGACAGAAAGCCGGATGGCTCTCGCCGGTCCCCGGCGGAGTCGGACCGATGACGATCGCCATGTTGCTCGACAACACCTTGGATTCCGCCAAGCGGACGGCGGGTTTGAAGACGTGAGCCGCCGCTGCGTGGCTATGGCGGCCCGCCGAAACCATGTAAAGGCGGGGCGTGAGAAGTAAGAAGTGAGAAGTGAGAAGTGAGGAGTACGGAGTGGGGAAAGAGAGCATCGGAGGAATCAGAGGGGAGCATGCCTGAACCGAAGCAGCGACTGCGCGACGTGCTGGATCGCGGCGAGTTTGCGGTGACCGTGGAATATAACCCGCCGAAAGGGACGAACGTCTCGGGGTTGCTGGACCATGCCAGGAAGCTGGTGGGGCGTGTGCATGGCGTCAACGTCACCGATTGCACGGCGGCGGTCATGCGAGCCAGTTCGCTCTCGCTGTGCCGGCTGCTCTACGAGATGGGACATGACCCGGTCATGCAGATGACCTGTCGGGACCGGAATCGCATCGCCATGCAATCGGACTTGCTGGGAGCCCATCTGCTGGGGATTCGCAACATCCTTTGTCTGACCGGCGATTACCCCACGGTCGGCGATCACAAGGATGCCAAGCCGGTCTATGACCTTGATTCGGTACAAGTCATGCAGCTCGTGGGAGGCCTTAACCGCGGGGTAGACTATGCCGGCAACAAGCTCGACGGGACAACGGAGTTTTATACCGGAGGGGCGGTGACGCCTGAAGCCGATCCGGTCGGGCCCATGTTGGTCAAGTTCGAAACCAAAATCCGGGCCGGCGCTCAATTCTCCCAGACCCAGGGGATCTACCGGCCGGAAAAGTTTGTGACCTTCATGCAGGCCGTGCGGAAACTCAACGTCAAGCTGCTCGCCGGGATCCTGCTCTTGCGATCCGCCAAGATGGCCGAGTTCATGAACGCGAATATTCCGGGCGTCGTCGTCCCCGACGAGATGATCGCTGAACTCAAGGCCGCCGGACCCACACATGAACTGGACGCGGGGGTTGAGATTGCGGTCCGCACCATCAAGACGGTGCGTCCGCACTGTGACGGCGTCCACATCATGGCCGTCAAAGCGGTCGATCGGTTGCCGGAGATTCTCACCAAAGCCGGACTCGCTTAGCCCGCGACGGCGTTGCCATGACGATCCCTGAACTGCTCACACGAAAGCGCGAAGGGAGAAAAATTACGGTCGTCACGGCCTATGACGCCTTGTTTGCGCGCATTCTTGAAGAGGCCGGGATTGAGGTCTTGTTGGTGGGCGACTCGCTGGGGATGGTGGTCCAGGGAAAGCCTGACACGCTGTCGGTCACCATGGGGCAGATGTTGTACCACACGAGGCTGGTCGCTCGCGCAGCGCGGCAGGCCCTCGTCATCGCGGACATGCCCTTCCTGTCCTACCAAGTCAGGGTGGAGGAGGCCGTGCGGAACGCGGGGCGACTCCTGCAGGCGGGAGCGGCGGCCGTGAAACTCGAGGGTGGGCGCACGGTCCTCGATCGGGTTCGCGCCTGCACGGGGGCCGGCATTCCGGTCGTCGCCCACCTGGGGATGACGCCGCAATCCGTCCGATCCTACGGCGGCTATCGGGTGCAGGCAAAAGGTCCCGCTGAGGCGGAGGCCTTGTTGGTCGACGCGCAGGCGCTCGAATCAGCCGGGGCCTGCGCCCTGGTGCTGGAGGCGATTCCTACTGCGCTGGCCCGACGCGTCACCGAGACTCTCACGCTCCCGACAATCGGGATCGGCGCCGGTCCCTTCTGTGATGGACAGGTCCTCGTGCTCTATGATCTGCTCGGGCTGTTCGATGACTTCGTGCCGAAGTTTGTCAAACCCTATGCCCACCTGAAGGCCGATGCCCTGCAGGCCTTGCGTCGATTTAGAGAAGAAGTGGAACAGGGGAAGTTTCCCACCGACGGCGAGAGCTATCACTAGCTCTCCGCATTCGAACCTTGCAAAGGGTTTTCAGTTATCTGTGCTCAGTGCTCAGTTCAGGAAACTGAGAACTGAATACTGTCGACCACCCACATCTTTTCAGAGATTGACGACGCGCGGCTTGTGCTGTTGCTCGGACTTCGTCGCAGCCCAGTCGCTGCAGTGCGGCGGACTGCTCCGGTGTCTCGACCCCTTCGGCCAGGGTCGAGATGTCCAAGATGTGCGACATCGCAATAATGGCTTCGACGATGGCCGACGAGTTGTTGTCGGAGGTCAGATCCTTCACGAAGGAGCGGTCGATCTTCAGTGTGTCGAAGTCGAAGTGCTTGAGGTAGGCCAAGGACGAATAGCCGGTGCCAAAATCGTCCATCGTGATCCGGATCCCCAGCCGTTTGAGTTCGCCCACGGTGGCGATCATTTTTTGGATCTGGCGCATCATGATCGTTTCGGTCAGTTCCACTTCGAACCGCATGGGATCGAGGCCTGAGGTCTCCAGGGCATCCCGGACCGTGTCGACGACGTTGGACTCCGTAAACTGGATGCCGGAGAGATTGACGGCCACCCGGACCAATGGGAGCCCCATCGATTGCCAGACCTTGGCCTGCGCGCAGGCCGTGCTGATGACCCAGGCGCCGATGGGCACGATCAAGCCCGAATCTTCGGCGAGCGGGATGAAGTCCCCCGGGGGCACCAGACCCTTGTTGGGATGTTGCCACCGGATCAGCGCTTCGGCGCCCACGATCTTCCTGGTTGCGAGACTGATCTGCGGCTGGTAGTGGAGGCGCAGTTCTCCCCGATCGACGGCCCCGCGGAGGCTTTCTTCAAGTTCCAACCGGGCCTCGGCTGCGACGTTGAGTGTTTCGGAAAAGAAGTGATAGCGGGAGCGCCCCTGTTCCTTGGCATGGTGCATCGCCGTATCGCAATGTTTGAGCAACGTGTCGACGTCTTCGCCGTCGAGAGGCAGCAACGTAATGCCGGCGCTGGCGGTGAGGACGATCTCACGTTCGGCCGCCGTGTATGGTTTGGCGATGGCTTCCAGCAGGCGTGTAGTCACTTTTGCGGCGTCTTGAGCCGAGCCGATCTCATTCAGGAGCAGGTAGAACTCGTCGCCTCCGAAACGCGCGATCGTCACGCTCCCTTCATCCGCTGCGCGATAGCGGGCAAGCATGTCGCTCCGGCGAATCCCCTGCACCAGCCGCTCCCCGACCTCTTGCAGCAGTTGGTCTCCGACGGAGTGGCCGAGCGTGTCATTGATGCGCTTGAATCGGTCGATGTCGAGAGCGATGACGGCGCCCAGACGCTGATACCGAATCGCGGTCAGCAAGGTGTGGCTCAGTCGATCCAGGAAGAGTCGACGATTGGGCAAGCCCGTGAGGTGGTCGAAGTAGGCCAGGTACTCAAGCTGGGCCTCGGCCTGTCTCCGATCGCTCACATCTTGAACAGTCCCAATGACGCGAATCGGGTGTCCCTCCGGGGTCCGTTCCACTTCGGCTTCCTCGTGGACCATCCGTTCCACGCCGGTGATCCGCATCACGCGATGATCCAGACTGTGCGGGCTCTGACCGGAGAGCAGGCCCTCGATGGACTGTATCCAAGATTCAAGGTCATCGGGATGGATCGTTTGTTTATAGCTCTCCACTGTCCCACCGAACTTCCACGCGGTGGTGCCGAGAATCCGGAGGGTCTGTTCCGTCGCGAGAAGTCGGTTCGTGTCCAGGTCCCACTCCCAACTGCCGAGCTGTGCGATGCGCTGGGCGCGGTTCAGGCTGGTCCGGCTTTCGTGCAGCGCGTCGAGCGTCCTGCTCCCTCTGAGCAAGTACCGTACACGGTGACTCAAGAGGAGGGTGGTGATGGATTTGGAGGCAAAGTCCGTGGCGCCGACCTCGTAGGCCCGGGAGACGGACTCGATATCTTCCAAGCCGGTCATGATCAGGACTGGTACCCGGTCACCCCCGGGGCGCCGGCGTAATTCTTCGCAGGTCTGGAAACCGTCCAGGCCGGGCATCATGACGTCCAGAACCACCAGGTCCGGGCGCTGCTGATCGTAGAGGACGAGCGCGCCTTCCCCGTCTTCCGCCTCCAGGACCAGGAAGCCGGCCTGTTCCAACCCCGCACGGGTGAGGGAGCGCGCGATGGGATCGTCGTCCGCGACCAGAACGCGCGGGATCGGCTGGTGAGGTTCTGCGGTCATACTCCTCGCGTCCGTTGCAACTCGGCGTGGAGGACCGTGAGGACGGCGCCGTACTCGGCTTCAATCTGTGCGAAAAGGTCTTCGGCGTCCCCGATCTGATTCTGGCGCCCCAAGGCCTCGAGTTCTTTGCACCGTTCGGCCAGGCCGACCGCGCCAACATTGGCGCTGCTGGATTTGAGGGTATGGGCGGCGCGAAAGACGGTCTGGGCGTCGTTCTGTTCGAGGGCACCGCGCAGTTGATCCACCAGATCTTGCGAGTTCTTGACGAAAAGCCCGAGAATCTTTTCCAAGAGATCCGGCTGACCCGGCCGCTGCAACGCTCGGATGGTGTCCCAGGCCTGCGTGCTGGTCTTGGCGGCGATCTGTTCCTTCGGCGCCGGTTGGGGGTTCGGTTCCGATGTCGTGGTTGGTGCGGTACTCATGACGCGTTCCCCCTGCTCCTGAGGTGGTGCGGACAGCCAGTGGTCGATCACGACCCAGCGTTGCTCCCGGGTGTCAGGCTTCAGAGCGAATCCCGCCAGCCATTGATCACGATCACCCCCACCGTGTCTGTCCGGTCTTTTGCGGAGAGATCAGTCCTGTAAGCTGCATAGGACGCACAATGCCCCCCACTCTATCGGCGGCTTTGGCGCGATTCTTAATGAGTTGAGGGGGGGATTGGATGGCAAAGTCTAGAGGAGGCGGCTGAGTTCCTCCTCCCGCTAAGCGGCATTAGAGGTGTTGTAGGGGGATGAGTGGCGGAAAAGCCGCCGGGCCAGCATCTGGCGGAGGTCCTCTCGCTTGAAAGGTTTGCTGAGGTAGTCGTCCATGCCGGCGGCCAGGCAGCGTTCCCGGTCGCCTTCCAACGCATTGGCGGTCATGGCGATGATCGGAACACGGGGCGTGCCGCGTGGCTCGTCGTTCGTTGCTCGTCGCTCGTCGGGTTCTTCGGACGAATCCGGCGCCTTACGAGATACGAGATACGAGGAACGAGATGCGAGTGAGGCTTCACGTTCCCGGATGGCGCGGGTCGCCTCGAAGCCGTCCATGTCGGGCATCATGCAGTCCATCAGGACGAGGTCGTAGGCTGTGCGCGCCACGGCCTCAACGGCGTCCCGCCCGTTGTCCACGGCGTCGACCCGGCAGCCGAATTGTTCGAGCACGGCGCGGGCCAGTTCCTGATTGATGAGATTGTCTTCGGCCAGCAAGATGTGGGCATTAAGGGGTTGGGCGGCGGACCGAACAGATTCCGAAGGCGCGGGTCGCTGTGCCGCCGGCGCGGGCATTCCGAGCAACGACGTCAGGAGGTGGCTCAGTTCCTGCTGGCGCACCGGTTTGGTAAGACAGGCGGACAAGCCGGCCATCTTGTCAGGGTCATCAAGACCGCCCGAACTGAGTAAGACGAGGCGGGTCTGGGCGAGGACGGGTTCGGCCAGAATTCGTCGCGCGAGTGAGAGCCCGTCTTCGCCAGGCATGTGCCAATCGAGCAACACAAGGGGATAGGGCACGCCTTGCGCCGCAGCGACTTGGAGTAACGTAAACCCCTCCGTGGCGTCGGCAGCCGAGTCCGGGCGCATGCTCCAGAGACGAGTTTGGTTCGTGAGAATCTCTCGATTGGTGGCATTGTCATCGACGATGAGCACCGGGACGTCGTGAAGGCAGGCGGTGGCGGCACCTGAGACCGACTGTGCGCCCTTCGGCAGGCGGACCGTGACGGTGAAGGTCGAGCCTTGGCCGAGGGTGCTGGTGAGGCGGACGTCGCCGCCCATCAGGTGGGCCAATTGCTTGATAATGGCCAGTCCGAGACCGGTCCCGCCGTACTTGCGGGTGGTGGACCCGTCCGCCTGGGCGAACGAGTCGAAGATCTTCGCCTGTGCTTCGAGCGAAATGCCGATGCCGGTATCTCGAACGGACAGTTCCACGGTCCACTCATTGGTGGCCTCCTCGATGATCGCGGCCTGGATGGCTACCTCGCCCCGCTCCGTGAACTTTAAGGCGTTGGTCACCAGGTTGCTCAGGATTTGGCGGAGCCGATGGGGATCGCCCTTCACCGCGAGTGGGCGCTCGGGAGGAAGCTGGCAGACGAGTTCCAGGCCCTTCTTGTGAGCATGCTCGGCAAACAACTCGGCCACATCTTCAACGAGGGTATTCAGCTCGAATTCGATCTGTTCCAGCGTCAACTTGCCGGCCTCGATCTTCGAGAAATCCAGAATGTCGTTGATGATGGTGAGCAGACTCTCCCCCGAGCGGTGGACCGTTTCGGCAAAGCGGCGTTGTCTGTCGTTGAGTTCGGTGGAGAGGAGCAACTCCGTCATGCCCAACACACCGTTCATCGGTGTGCGGATTTCATGGCTCATGTTCGCCAGGAATTGTGATTTCGCCCGACTGGCGGCTTCCGCGCTGTCCTTGGCGTGGCGGAGTGCTTCTTCGGCCTGCTTGCGGCTGGTAATGTCTGAGAGGAAGGCGGTAAAGCGGAGATCGATGCCGGTGGTGCAACAGGTGATGGCCAGCTCGATCGGAAACTCGCTTCCGTTCCGGCGCAGCGCGGTCGCTACCACACGGGAATTCAGAATGGTGCTCTGTCCGGTTTCCAGATAGCGGGCCAGCGCCTGTCGGTGCTGTGCTCGGAACGCCGGGGGGATGATCAGCTCGGCAAGCTCACGCCCGAGTGTTTCCGCCGTAGACCACCCGAACATGGTTTCCGCCTGACGGTTCCAGTCGACGATCCGCCCCTGCGTATCCATGGAGATGACGGCGTCGAGGGCCGTATCGATGATCGCCCGCGTATGGGTCTCTCGCAGGGCCAACGCCGACTCTGCCGCCAGGGCCCTGGCACTCTCGAGTTGCGCCTGCTCGCATTCCTGCCGAAGACGAAGTCCCAATCGGGTGAAGGCGTTCACGACGCGCCCGAGTTCATCCCCAATCTCATCGAGTCGGGGGACATCCGAGAAGCTCTTGTCCGAGAGTTGCGTGGAGACCGTATCGAGGGCGGAGACCGTGCGCATGACGGCAAGATAGAAGGCGATAAACAAGTAGGTTACGATCGCTGCCACGACTTGAATGAACAGGAGCACGAGCGCCAGACGGCGCTTGTTGGCTGTGATCCTAACTTGAAGCAACTCATCGAGCGTGGGGGACAATTTGTCGTAGAGAGAAAACGAGGCGCGCAGAGCCTGCGATGCCGCGTGCCAGACATCCGAATCCTGTCGCGTGGGAGTTTGAAGGGATTGGTCCAGTTGCTGACTGGAAAGGATGAGCACTTGTTCCATAGCAGGGATGCTCTGGTCGAGGACGGGCTGAAGTTCCGTCCGAAGAGCAGGGTTGGCCGTGAGGGCGACAGACAGATTCCGTCGCAGGGCGGCCAACGAGGGCAACAGTCGATGCATCACGTTTCTGAGCTCTATCACGGATTCTGGTGAATCCTCATGCCTGCCCCCGGTGCGGACTTCCCTCAAGCGGAGCTGGGCCAGATCTTCCATAATCATTGGCAACTTGTTGACGAGCGTATCGATCATGTAGTGGCTGTCGAGGTCCATGTCGAGAATCATCCTGGACCGGTCGGCGGTGTTGAGGCCCAGGCTGATTAATTCCTGACGAAGGATGCTATGGCTTCCCCAAGCGGACATCTTTGGCTGGAGGGCGACAGCTTCTTTGAGATTCAGCCAGGCGCGGTGGAGGGGACGTTGGGGATCGGAATCGGGAAGGTTCACGTGGTTGCTTGCGAAGCCCAGCGTTTCGAACTGGCGCTCGATCTGAGTTTTCAGAATCTCCGGGGCCGGAAGATCCGGCCGGGTCAGTCCGGATCGTCGGCTCTCCAGCGTCGCTTCGTACTGCTGGAAAGCTTCTAGCAGGAGTCTCTGGTCACGGAGCTGTGCGTTGCCTTGCATCTCGAGGCGAGTAAACTGAATTCGTTCTTGAACCTCGCTAAAGAAAAAATAGAGCAGCAGGGTCGTCGGGAGGGCGATGAGGATTCCGATGACGGCGAACTTCTGGGGAAACCTCAATCGGTTGAGCAGACGGATGGCTGAAGTGAAAAGCCACCGCATAGCGTTACCTTGGTACCCCTTTCCCAGGGTAGGTTGGC
>JACRLS010000093.1 GCA_016235225.1 Nitrospirota bacterium
CCTCTTCATTCCCAGCGTGGGGCAGTTGGGGGATTCCGACTGCGGCCGTCGAGCGAGGCCATTCCGATGGCGCGCGCTCGCTCGACTGAGCTCGTGGTTCGACAGGCTCACCACTCTGAGCTTGTGGGTCGAAGGGTCGCAGGCCGGGAGCAAAGGAATCCCCCAACTGCTCCACGCCTCCTTCCGAGACCGCGCGTCGCGCGAGCACGGGGGATAGTCGGCTACCTCCCCCCATATCCTTGGACGTACTGGGATTTTTCTGGATCAAAGTCGGCCGATGCGAGCAGCGCGACATGGCGCAGATCTTCTTGCAGCACGGCATGCACGCGCTTCAGCCATTGCGCGACTTTTTCCGTGATCCGAACTTTGGTGAGAAAGAAGCGGCGATCCTGGACAAGTTCGAGCCCTTCAGTGGTCAGACGGCTCGATTCGTCCATTCGAAGTGGTCGCTACAATTGATGGGTCTCGAAGGAGGTGATCTCGAGGTCGAAGAGACGGCGGCACTCACGACACCGCAGGCCGACCAGATCTTGGACCACGTCCATCGCCCGAATGGTCACCGACGTCGCATGGACGGTCAGGCAGTGGGCCAGGGTCTCGGTGGAAGCCTCCTTCGGCGGATCGACCGGCAACTCGGGCGAGTCTGCCAAGGCCGACGATCGCGCAATGATCGCTCGAAGAGCCAGGTGGTGGTGCATCCTGCAGGAGGTACACCTCAGCACCAGCCGATCCGGCAACTTCACAGACTTAAAGTCGAGGCACCGGGGATGGACGGCGAAACATTGCTGAAAGAACGCGCCGCTTTTGAAAACGGGGGGCATGGGAGAACGGGAAGTGAACAGTGAGAAGTGAAAAGTTAAGAGTACCCCGCCGACATGTCAAAAAGATCGCACTCGTTGAGCTCAGAAACCCGGAAACTGGAAACTCTACTTGCCGACGACCCCTCCGAGTCGGACCAGAGCCAGCAACGCCACGACGCCGACGGCGTAGGGAATCATGCAGGAATACATGACCGCTCTCAACGGCCACCGGCCCGCGGGATCTGGCCGCACCACCCGCTGCTCTTGGTAGACAAATTCATAGGACAGGATGGCGACCGTCAGGGTCAGAATCAGGGCGCGACTGGTCCGGGGCCACGTGTAGTAGCCCGTCAGGAGAAACTCGGCGGTGAAGAATCCGCTCAAGAAGAGAATCAGCGGGGCCAGACCGAGACGGATGGTTTCCGCAAGCCATCGCGGCCGGTCCCGCGCACCCATCGTGGAGGTTTCAGGGGAGGCGATCATGGCAGCTACGAGCCGACGGCCGGCTGAACGACGTCCTTCGGAACGTGGAGCCGGACGTCCCCCTTGCACACCTTGCACACACGGGGGCGCGCCTTGAGGACGCCGGACTTGCCGGAGGCGAGACAACTATAGTGGATGAACTGATCGCACTTCGTGCAGCGGGACCATCCACCGCGGAATAGCGTGACGTTGCGATACAGCCCTTTGCCGCAGACCCTGCAGAAGCGAGCCTCGATGCCGAGCAGCATCGGCTCCCAGTCACCACCGGCTTTCCGAATACTCATGGGGGCTGAGTATAGCGAAGCCTCGGCGCGGAAAACAAGCCGCGCGGAAGGACGTCATTTGTCATTGGTCACTTGCAGCAGGGCACAAATAGAGGGCATCCAGCTTTTTGCCGACGGATCTCTTAGACTGACCAGTGACTGTTGACCAATGACCCATGACCGGTGACCAGTGACATCCTCCGGTGTGTCCTCCGGTTTGACAGCCCATCGACCCTTTGTTAGGCTCCACCGTCGCTCAAGAGAAACAGGCTGAGGCTGAGGTTCAGAGCTAAGGAAAAGAGCGCTGAAACCACCTTCTTCTCCCGCGCTCAGCGTTCCGCCCCTCGGCAAGCTCTGGGCGGCCTGAGCCCGTCGAAGGCCGCGTTCATCGTTTCTTGTGTGCCGGCCTAAACCTTAACCTCAACCTATCCCCGGAACCATGGACATCGGGCACTATCTCAATCAGAAGCGTGACGAAGTCGACCGGTTTCTGGAGAAGGTCGTCCCCGCGGCGACGATGCCGCCGACGATCTTGCACGAGTCGATGCGCTACAGCCTCTTTGCCGGCGGCAAGCGGGTGCGGCCCATTCTCGCCATGGCCGCTGCCGAGGCGGTGGGGCACTGCCCCCCGGCTCTCTGGCCGGTCGCCTGTTCGCTCGAACTCATTCACACCTACTCGCTGATCCACGACGATCTCCCCGCGATGGACAATGACGACTACCGCCGCGGCAAATTGACGAACCACAAGGTGTACGGCAACGCGATGGCCATTCTGGCCGGCGATGCGCTGTTGACCCTTGCTTTCGAGCTCTGCAGCCAGCGCGAATTGCTGAATGGACTGGAGCCGGCGGGACAGGTCCGGATCGTGTACGAGCTGGCGGTGGGCTCCGGCCATGTCGGCATGGTGGGCGGCCAGGTGTTCGATATCCAGGCCGAGAATCAGGACATCGACATGGCGACGCTGCAACGCATTCATCGCCACAAGACCGGCATGCTCATTCGGGCGGCGGTGCGAATGGGGGCCATCGTCGCCGGCGCGACGCCCGCACAGTTGACCGCGCTCACCGGCTATGCCGAAGAAGTCGGCCTGGCCTTCCAAGTGGCCGACGATGTGCTGAACGTCACGGGCACGAGGGAGGAACTCGGCAAGAACGCCAACACCGACGCGCAGCGCGGGAAGAAAACCTATCCCACTTTCCTGGGCGTCGACGGCGCGAGGACATTTGCGGATGAGTGCGTGACCCGCGCGATCGGCCACCTCACCTCCTTCGAGACGAAGGCTGATCCCCTGCGCGAACTCGCGACATACATCACCGCCCGAAAGAACTAGTGCTGAGTGCTGAGCAATGAGTGCTGAGACGAGAATTCGACCCGTTTCCCTCTTTGGCGCTTCTTGCTGCCCCTCTCTCCGTGTTCCGGGCTTCCTCACTCAGCACTCAGCACTCAGCACTCAGTACTTCCCATGAAGGCTCTCCTCACCGGCGCGACAGGATTCGTCGGCGGCGCCGTGGCGCGGGCGCTCGTGGCGGCCGGCATCCACGTCCGCACGCTGGTGCGGCCCGGGAGCGATCTCACCAATCTGGCCGGGCTGAAAGTCGAACAGGCGCACGGCGATCTGCGGGACCGCGAGTCCTTGCGGCGAGCCCTGGCCGGCTGCGAGCAGCTCTACCACGTCGGCGCGCACTACGCGCTCTGGGCCAAGGATCCGGCTATCTTCTATGACATCAACGTCACCGGCACCCGCACGCTGATGGAAGCGGCGAGAGAAGTGGGAACCCGTCGGATCGTCTACTGCAGCACCATCGGCGCCGTCGGACTCCCTCCTGGAGGCGGGCTCGGGACGGAGGAGACGCCCGTGTCGCTCGCCCAGATGGCCGGCCACTACAAGCGATCAAAATACCTGGCGGAACAGGAAGTCCTGAAACTGGCGCGCCAGGGCTTGCCGGTCGTGATCGTGAACCCCAGCGCGCCGGTGGGCGCCGCCGACGTGAAGCCCACCCCGACCGGACAGATCATCGTCGATTTCATGATGGGCCGCATGCCCGCCTACATTGAAACCGGCATGAACCTGATCGACGTCGACGATGTGGCCGCCGGCCACCTTCTGGCGATGGAGAAAGGCCGCGTGGGAGAGCGCTACATTCTCGGCAACCGGAATCTGATGCTGCGCGAGGTCTTCGAGACGCTCAGCCGACTGACCGGCGTGAAGGCCCCGTCCCTGAAACTGCCGCGCCAGGCGATCCTGCCGCTCGCCTACCTCAATCAATGGCTTTCCGACTATGTGACGCAACGACCCCCGCGGATTCCGCTGGAAGGGGTTCGCATGGCGAAGTACCGGATGCACTACGACTGCCGCAAAGCGATTCGAGAATTAGGCCTCCCGCAAACCCCGCCAGAGGTCGCGTTGGACAAGGCCGTACGCTGGTTCCGCGACCATGGGTACGCATAGGTCAACGAGGAACGATGAACACAAACCCCAACGCAGAACGCGCACAGCGGCTCTTCGGCCGGCGCCGGACCTGGCTGTTTTTCCTGATCACCTGGGTGACCGCCTTTGTCTGTGAGTATTCCTCCACCCGCACGGGCCTCCCCTTCGGGTGGTACTACTACACCGGCTCGACCCTGGGAGAGGAACTGTATCTGTCCAACATCCCTTTCATGGACTCGCTGTCCTTTACCTTCCTGCTCTTTGCGAGCTATTGCCTGGCCCTGCTGTTTTTGGCCCCCGCCCGCCCGGCCCCCGGAGAGACGTCTCGTGCATGGCCCCATCTGAGCTTCGATCCGACCGTTCGCCGCTCCCTCCCCGTCCTCGGCCTGACCGTGCTGTTCTTTGCCTTTATCGACATGGTGATCGATCCCGTGGCGCTGCGCGGCGATCGCTGGTTCCTCGGCAGGGTCTACTATTATCCCGATCCGGGAATCCATTTCGGCGTGCCGCTCGCGAATTATCTGGGCTGGGCCGTGGTCGGCTCGCTCTCCCTTGCAGTCTACGTACCGCTCGAACGCCGGCTGCCGCCGCTCGATATCGATCTGATGCAGCGGGCGACGGGACCCATTCTGCTTGGATGCGGGCTCTATCTGGGCGTGCTGGTGTTCAATCTGGCGGTCACCTTCTGGATCGGGGAACCGTTGCAGGGACTCACCGGCCTCTTCATGTTTATCCCGATTGTGATCCTGGCACTGCTCCGCCTGTCCGGCGCCCTCGCCCCTCGTGATGCAAGCTGATGGGGCAGACTGCCGGAGCGGCTTCTAGCAGTTCGGTGGCGCCCACGGTATACTGAGTCCCGCCGAGCTCTCGGATCTCGAGCGGGAAAATCCTGATGCATGTGTGGCTGAATCCCTTGAAAGCCTGGTTCTGGCTGACGGTGATCGCCGTCGGGCTGGTGATCGGCGTGCCGGCCTGGTACGGCTATCAGACCTTCAAGACCGGATTCAGTGCGAAGGCCGAGCCCCACGCGCTCGAAGTATGGGCCGCCCGCCAGGTTCGCCACCTGGCCATTCCCCTCGAACAGCGCAACAAGGCCAACCCCGTCCCGTTGTCTCCGGCCGTCCTGGCGGAGGGGCGCGCGCATTTTGCCGATCATTGCGCGACCTGCCACGCCAACGACGGCAGCGGGCGGACCCCGATCGGCAAGAACGTCTACCCCAAGGCCCCGGACCTTCGGCAACCGGACACGCAGAAGATGTCCGACGGCGAGTTGTTTTTCGTGATTCACAACGGGATTCGATTCACCGGCATGCCGGCCTGGGGCTCAGGCGATCCGGAAAAAGACCTCGACAGTTGGCGGTTGGTCCACTTCATTCGCCACCTGCCCCAGCTCACGCCGGATGAGTTGGACGAAATGGAATCCTTGAATCCCAAGACGAAGAAGGAACGGGAACAGGAGGCCGCCTTCGAGCGCTTTCTCCAAGGCGAGGGCCCGGAGCCTCCTCCGGCGACAGAGCACCACCACTAACTCACGATCTCACACAAGGAGTCCCTCGTGAATCGAATCGCTCTACTGGTATCAATGGTCCTGCTGCTGGGCAGTTCCCTCGCCTGGGCCCATGGCAACGGGGTGCATGTCATCGGCACCCTCGCGGAGATCACCGCCGACCACCTCGACATTCGCGTCCCGAACGGGAACATGGTGACGGTGGAGGTGAATGAGAAGACCCGCTACCGGTCGAAGAAGGCCACGACGCCCAAGCCGCAAGTCGGAGACCGCGTTGTGATCGACGCGGCTCAAGACGGATCGGCCCTGGTGGCGATCGACGTCCAGTTTGCGCCGGCACCACCGTCGTCAACGCCGGCCAAGTAATCGAAGGCCCCTGCGACCACATGAAAGGCATCTTCCTCAGGTTTTTCATCACGGGCGTGGCCGTCCTCCTTGCCGCCCACATCGTACCCGGCATTCAGATTGAGAGCATGGCCGCCGGCCTGGCGGCCGCCATCGTGCTCGCCCTCTTGAATGCGATCATCCGCCCCCTGCTCTATCTCTTTTCGATCCCCTTCATCGTCGTCACGCTCGGCCTGTTCATGGTGCTGATCAATGCCCTGCTCCTCGAGTTGACGGCATGGCTGGTCAAGGGCTTCAGCATCGACGGATTCTGGCCGGCCTTGTGGGGCGCGCTGTTGATCAGCGTGGTCAGCACGATCCTGAATCTCCTCATCTCCGATGAAGGCCACGTCGAAGTCGTCGTCCACCGGCCCAAACCGCCGAAGATCATCAATTGATTCAATTGCATTGCCCGCAGGCCCTTGCTAGAATGCCCTCCGGCCCACCGCGAACAGGTCGAGGCTTCAGCCTCAACCTTGCCCTCAACCTTGTCGTTTGATTTGGTAACTGATGCCTCCAGCTCCCGAACAAGTCCGCGCCGCCAAGCAGACCACACTCCAGCGCACGATCACGACCGCCCTCAACGAACTGGGCGCCGAGGCCGCGCTGGTGGGCATTTTTGAACGCACGGATGGCCCCCTGACCTTGCAGGGCATGCGCGGATTTACGTCCCGGGAAGCGCAAGCCATCCTCCGCGCCCTCTCGATGCAGGAGGCGGCGGCGCTCACCGACTCCCGACGCTCAGAAGAAGGCGAGCCCCGGCAGGGGCTCCGTTTGCGACTCATCACCCCCGCAGCCCGTTCCTTTCTCGCCATCCCCTTGCGCCACAAACAACGTGCGTATGGGGTTCTGGTGGTCGGCCGGAAAGAAGGCGGGTCCTATTCCAAGAAGGAAAAGGGCCTGCTGGAGTCTGCCGGTGACGAAATGACGACGGCGCTGGATCGGGCCGCGCTCTTCGACGGAACGGTGCTCTTGCAACGGCCCTACGTGACCCAGGAACCGCTCCCGGCGAGCGAGCCGCAAGGCATGGAGACGCAATCCGTCACCGCTTCCTATGCCACCCCGGCCATGCAGGAGCAGGTGGCCGCGTTGCTCGACGAAGCCCAAAGCACCTTGTCGTTCGACCGCGCCTGGGTCTGTGCCTACGACCCCGTGGCCGGAGCCGTGGAGGTGGTGGGATCGACGGGCGAGGGGAAAACCGAGCAGAAAGCCGATCACAAGCGGGAGATGAAAGCCGTCCAGCGCTTGCCGTTGGATTCCTCGGCATCCGGCTGGGCCGTTCGCCACCGCAAACCTCGCGTCGATCAAGATCTGGCCTCGACGCAAGGGCGATTCCTGGATCACAAGCAGCTCTACAAAGAACGATACCTCTGCGCACTGGTCGTGCCGTTCTTCATCCGCGGGCAGGTCGGGGGCACCATCACTCTGGCCTCGAAGACGCCGATGCGGTACAGCCTCACGGATGCCCGAACGCTGGAGCCCATCGTGCTCAAGCTGGTGGAGCTGTGGCATCCGCCGACTCCATCACCCCAGGCTCAGGCCGACGGCGAAGTGCCCGGCGATGGCCCTCCTGTCGCAGGGTCCCCGACGCAGACGCTGGAGCCGTTGATTCGGAAACAGGAACGCCATGCCGCGATCGGGGAGTTCAGTTCCTGGCTGGCGGCGGAAGTTCGGGAACCCTTGGGAGCCGTCCGGGCCCAGCTCGGCGAGGTGACCAGTGAAAGCGCACTGGATTTCGATACGCAGACACGGATCGAGAGTGCGACGCGCGATTTGATCCGAGTGGAAACGATCCTGAACGAAATCCTCGATTTTGCCAAACCTCTGGAGTTGAACCGACGCCTGTGCCGCATCCCGGAGGTCATCGAAAACGCCCTCAGCCTGGTGACGACCGATCTCGACGTCAACCGCATCCAGGTCACGAAGGATTACGGGGCGCATCTCCTGCCTGTGCGGTGCGATGACGCGAAGATGGTGCAGGTGTTCCTGAGCATCTTCAAGAACGCCGTGGAGGCCATGACGCCGGGCGGGCACTTGCACGTCGAAGTCGCATTGGTTCGGTCGGGCCGTCCTCAGCTCCAGATTACGATCAAGAATGACGGCGCGCCGATTCCGACCGAACATGCGAGCAAAGTCTTTGAACCCTTCTTCAGCACCAAGCGAGCCGGCTCGGGATTAGGCCTGGCGACCGTCAAGAAAATCGTTGAGGAGCATCAAGGGCAGATTTCGATTGCGAGCGGGCCCGGTCAGGGCACGGCGGTCATTATTTTGATGCCGGCCATTCTGCCGAGGCGCGGGCCCTTCCGCGGCCGAGGGCGCGGGCGTCGGTCCCCGCGCGGGCGGTAGGCTCACCGTCCCCCCATCTTGTCGCATCCGTATGAAATCCTGCGCAAAATACCGCCCCTTCGATGTGCTTGACAGCCTGGGGTGCGGTCGCTAAGATACGCCTCCTGTTTACGGACACGGGCGTACGATTGATTCAGGAACTTCTTTCTTCTTAACCTTTCATTACAAAGGAGAGAGGCGCATGAAGATCCTCACGGGGATGATTGCAGGAGTGATGGGCGCGACGTTCGCGGCGTCGGTGGCGCTGGCCAATCCCGCGTTGCTGCCGAAGCATCCGGGCTACCCGGCTTCGGGCAATGCGAACGATCAGGGGCAGCCCAGCGCCGGTGGTGACAAAGCGTTGCAGGAATCGATCACTTCGACGGACAACCACGTACAGCAGAATCTGCAGGATCCGAATCGCGCCCGCATTAAGACATCGCAGGGCGCTGGCCGACTCCCTGACGTCGATGGCCCCCAGGTAAGAGTGGAGCCACCGGTCACGTCGGCGACCAAGATCGGAACGGACCGGATCGTCCCGTAGGCGTTCGGTTTTTCGTTTCAGAGAGCTGAAAGGGCTGCCGTTCTGAGAACGGCAGCCCTTTTTTGTCCTCTCCAAGCTCGTACGTGGGGTCTGCGCGGCTGTGCGCGCGATCTCACGTCAGCTTCACCTCAATGCCGATACACACCGGGAACTCTGTGCGGCGAGCCGAGACGGGATGGGCCCGGAGGGGATCGCCACGGCGCAATGCCTGCCCTGAAAAGGCTGGTGTCGGCAGTTCGATTCTGTTCCTCGGCACCATTTTTACCGCGGTCTTGCAAGCTATGCTCAGAAAGACAGCGATTCCTCAAGTGGCACTGTAGGTAGAGTAATGAGGTTTTTCCGCCAGCGACGGCCTCTGCCTCATGGTTCCTCCCTTCAACAAAGGAGGAATCCAGATGGCCACCAACAACAAACCCGCGAACACGCTCCGATGCGGCAACATCAAGGCGACGATCTGGCAGAACAGCGGTCCAGCGGGCCCGTTCTTCTCGGCGACCTTTTCCCGTCCGTTCAAGGACCAGACCCGCGCCTGGCGTAACGGGACCTCGTTCGGTCTTCACGACCTCAAGGCCCTTCTGAACGTCCCATCGGACGCCAAGGAGTGGATCGCCGCTCACGCCAGAAAGCGGTGCCATTCTTTACAGGAAGCTTCCGGCATTCCGGGAGCTTCCCGTCCGAAATTCTATCTTTTCATACCGTCTCAAATCGGGGGAGCTTACACCCCGGACGACTGATCTAGGGGCTAGCAGGCAGGATACCACCGGGGGTCATCAATGTTGGTGGTCATGGGCTCCGTGGTCACTCTTGTGTTCATGATCATGATCTTCTTCTTTTCCATGGGTATGACCATGGGCATGTTGGTGGACATGCTTGTGGGTGTGACGTTCTGAGGATCCATGGGTGTGCGTGTGACTGTGTTCGTGCTTATGTTGATGAGAGCCTTTCATAATTCCTCCTCATGACCGGGCCAGCAGAAAACGAGCGTTCCTCTCATGCGCTCTGGACACGATTCGCGCTTTCTGATCAAACGATATCACAATTCGAATCTTCCATTCCCACCTTACTGCGATTACGATAACTCCTCGGGAATTCTGAGAAAACGTCCTGGACTATGCCTACCGAAGGAAGGACGTGCCTTCGACATAAATCATGTTCGCACCGACCAATATGCTTATTCCCGCGATCACGACCTGGAGTCCGTCATACGCCCACATCATGTTGTGAGCCGAGTGGCGAAGGGGAACGGCAATCATGACGGAGAGCGTCGCCATGCCGACGATCGATCCGAGTCCGAAGAGAGCAATATAGGTCAACCCATCGACGACCGACACCGTCGTGTGGAGGGTCAGAAGAATTAGGGCGGCAGAGCCAGCCATCCCATGCATAAAACCAACGAGTAACGCGCGGTAGGGAATTCCGTGCGGATGCTGATGAACAAATAGGGTGTCCCGGAGTTCGGTCCGATGTGCATGGAGATGGATATGAGCCGTCCCTTTGTCATGCTCGTGAAGATGGATGTGAAACCGCTCGCGTCGCAGCTTTCGCCAGACATCGAGTCCTAATCCGATCAACATGACTCCTACCGCTACTTCCAACCCTTGCGCCACTCGCTCCGGGACAACCGCTTCCAGTGAATAGACGGCCGAGCAGAACACCATCAGCGTCAGGCTGTGTCCGATACCCCAGGCGACACCCTGCCGAACCGTATCTCTCACCGAAGTGCTTCGGCTCGCCAATGCGGCAACAGCCGCTGCATGGTCTGCTTCAAAGGCATGGCGCAGTCCGAGTAAGAAACCCAGTCCCAGAAGCGTCAGCATACCTCAGCTTTCTTCACTTGCTGAACTTGCTTA
>JACRLS010000094.1:0-10375 GCA_016235225.1 Nitrospirota bacterium
GATTCGACGAAGCTCGCTACCGTGAGCGGAGGCGTGCAGTAGACAAAGTTGCGCACCTGCTCTATGACCGACGGCGTCAACGCAACGGTCACCTTGACCTTGCGATTCGGATTCAGCCGCCTCTTTCGCCCTGTCTTGTGGCGCCTCTTCATAGTGAAGGCTGGCATTTTAGTACATCACCGGTCTGATTGCGAGAGGAAAATCATCCCCCTCAGCTCGTCGACGCACGAGGAACGGAAGGGCGCGATCTGCTTGAAACACCAGTCTTTCGGCAAATGATCTCGACTTCATCGGCCGTCAATTCACGCCATTGGCCGGGCTGGAGGTCGCCGAGCTGAATCGGTCCGATGGCGATGCGCACGAGGCGCAGCGTTGGGTGGCCCACGGCGGCCGTCATGCGGCGGACCTGGCGGTTCATGCCTTCGTGCAGCGTGAGCTCCAGCCAGGTCGTGGGCACGGTCTTGCGAAACCGGATCGGCACAGGACGATTCGGCAACTGTGGATCTTCGGCCAGCACGCTCACCTCGGCGGGTCTGGTGCGTCGGCCACTCAACACCACGCCTTTCCGTAGTCGCTCGATGGCTTCGTGATCTGGCATGCGCTCCACCTGCGCCAGATACACTTTCGGCAGCTTGTGTTGCGGATCGGTGATCTGATGCGCCAAGGCGCCGTCTGACGTGAGCAGCATCAAGCCTTCGCTATCCAAATCCAGTCGCCCGGCCGCGTAGACACCGGCCACCTTGATATAGTCGGCCAAGGTCGGCCGCTCCTCCGGATCGGTAAAGGAGGGCAGTACGCCATAGGGCTTGTTGAAGGCAATGGTCCGGACTGATGGCATCACGTTTTCGTCCTCTCCCTCCAGATGAACGACCGGGGCACTATCTCACACTCGACCTACCATCCGGAATGTCGTCTTGATCTCAGGCCCTCAGCCAGACAGCCGATAGAGTCTTATGGACCGCCCGTTCTCTGCCCGGCATGAGACGGGATCACAGCCCCATTCGCAAAGGAGTGTCTCCCATGAACAAGCTCTTGGTCGTGGCCATCCTCATCGCTGGTGGCTACTATGGATACCAGCACAGCTCGCTCGCCCCCAAATCGGAAGTGGTGCAGACGTACCAGAAGTTTGCAGACCACATGGTCCGCGACCAGTTCCAAGAAGCGAAACAATATGCCGTGGGCCCCGCGCTGCAGGCGGTGGAGACATTACTCCAGCCTGCGCCGAATTACGGCAGTTCCCCGGTCGGCCTCTATAAGAGTGTGATGAGTGACCAGGCCGTGAAGAAGTATGGCCGGAACCTGACACGAGAATTGGCCGGTGATGTGGGCGAGACCGCCTACAAGGTGGAATCAGAACAAAAGCAATCAGACGGCCAGACCGTGAAGATTGTGGCCGTTCAGCAAGTGGCCCGCTTCCGGGCCGGCAAGGTGCAGCCCAATATTTCCGTGTTCCGGCACACCGTCGAAATGAAACGCGCCGCGGCGGGGTGGAAGGTGCAATCCATCCAGGAGCAGCCCGCGTAAACCTCGGCTGTCACTCCCACATACAGGCTCGCCACCAGAGCGGGCGTAGACCACCCTCGCACGGCCGGCTGCGGCCGAATCCCTCACAGGCAGTCCCTGCTACTTAACCGTGAATTCCATCAGCATCCCGCGCGTAAAGTGGAGCCGTCCGATTTCATCGGGAAAGAGACAGATGACCCCATAGCGCCCCGGCACAAAGGCGTGGGTGAAGTACCCGTGCATCCCCGCCCCGATAGACGCCAAGCCCCCGACCGGCTTCCCGTCCGTTCCGTCCTGAGACTCGGGAGGAGATATGGCGAAGTCATAAATCGTTTTATCTCGTGGCAACTCGACCAGCAGCACTTCATGGGGCTGCGTCCCCACATTGTCCACCCTCACCATCTGAAGTCCCGCCCGAATCTCTCCTGAAAGGGCAAACACATAGTCCTTCGCCGTAATCGTCACCGCAGCCTTCGGTTCCTTCTGCGGACGCCCTGCCGACGCGGTGACCGTCAAGGCTTTGTGCATACCGAGGATGACGTGGAACACGCCGTCTTTGTCCGGCACCAGGCAAATCAACAGGTACTGGCCAGGAGTGAGTTGGACCGTCGCCCGCGCCTCTCCGCCTGGCAGTACTCCATTAGGTCCACCGAACGGTTGCATCCATGGGGGGATCTCGTCGGGATGCTCCTTGAGCGCCTGAATCAGATCAGGAACCGCCTTCTTTCCGACCAGCTTCACCAGCTGCAATTGATGCAACTCCCGGCCCACATTGGTGATGCGCAGCGTAACCCACCCCGGAGGGAGGGTATCCGGCCCCTCAAGCCGGTATTCGCCTGCCACATAGTTCGCCTCCAAGGCGGCTGAGCCCGCGGCCCAAACCGCGGTCGTCATCGCGAGGATGCCCATGATCGAGAGCACCAAGATCGTACCCGTTCCAGCCTTCTTCATCGACAACGCCTCCATGCAGAATGATGGCCGGGCCTCCCACTCGACATCCTACGAGAATGAGCGATGGATGAAAAGAGTCACGCGGTGAAGCTTCGGCATGTGGGGACTTGAGGCATGTCGGTCAACGTGGATGCAGTAGCCAGTCAATTCGTGAAGGGGATGAATGGCTCCATCGCCGAGACCGACAAGTTCATTCAGCAGATGGGGACAGAGTCAGCCTGACGTCGGCCCCGAACCTCGTTAGAGTATTTTTCGCCAACGGGTGATGTCCATCGGCTCAGCCAGGAGCGGTTCCGTCGCCTGCAAGGCATACCGGACATGCGGGGTCTTGAAGTGCTGATCGATATCATCATTGCTGGCCCACTGCTCATGAAAAAGACCAGCGCCGGGTCCGTAGGCGATTCGTGCATGTCATAGCTCAGAAACTCTGGTTCCGCGCGCGTCGGGGCGATAATCTTTCGGTATTCCTCCCGCAGTGCGGCTTCCCTCCCCGGCTTGGCGTGGAGCCGCGCGATCACCGTCACGGATTGGCTGGCCATATCCTTCCTCTCCTTTAGAACCGAGCAGGGCCTGCTCCCCAAGGGGAATAGGTCCGGCCCCGTTGCTCACGTTCTCTACGAACCAGCAGATCCGGACATCTTCCACCGCTTCTCGAAGGACTCATCGTAGCGGTGGACAAGGCCCTTCATGGCCCTCTCTGACAGACCTTCTTCGACTCCTTACAAGCAGGAACGACGATTGGATGCCCTGGTCACAACAAAAATCCAGACTAGAGCGGCCGACAGGCCGCCCTCGGCTGCAGTTCTTCTGGAGATAACTCGAGATTTCCCAAGTAGGCCCAACCCATGAGGTATCCGAGCTGGCGATAGGCTTCAAATTCCTCCAAGTCATACCATTTGGAGGATCGTGCCGGTTTGGGGGAACCCCTTGGCCTTCGGCGTCTCCACAAACTTCATCACCTTCTTGATGCTCCGCTCCACCTCTCCACGCTTCTCCTCACCCGGCACCCGCGACCGCATGATGGCCGGATCAAGATGGGTCGGGACGACCCTGGCCCCCTGCCCCATCTGCGCGACGACTCGCTCCTCCGGCCACGCGCTCACATAGGGTTCACCGGGTGGGAGCAGGCCGGGGTTCTTTCTAAAGAGGTCTGGGTTATACAAGTAGGGCTTGAGATAGTGCAGCACGGTCATCTGGCCGCCCGGCCGGCGAATCCAAAACCGGCGGTACCAGACAATCTCGTGCTCCTGCGGGACTTCCCCGCACCATTCTACCCCCTCGCCGAAACAGCTCCACACTTGGCCTGCAGCTTGTAGACATAGTCGTATTGCCAGGTCTTATCCAGCGTGGCGTCACCTACCACAATGTGCGAGACCTGGCGCCTGAGCAACGAGTAGGCGCCGAGATTGTCGAAAAACGCTCCATCGGTGATTTCAATCCATCGGCTCTTGGTGTCCGGCCAGAGGCGCTGGACGGTCGTCATCAAGACCTAGTCCCAGATCGTGCCCCAGGCGCCGTTGTACCGGCGAGAGAAATTCCACGTCTGATATTCATTGTTGAAGTTGAACGGCACCGAGGCGAACCGGAGCAAGAGCCTGGCAATGTCATCGCGATACCGTTCTTCCATCAGGCTGTCGAGATCGAGGCCGGCGCCCGAAGCCGTCATGGCATCCGAACGGCGCACGCAGTACTCCGGGCGCTTGATCTGTCCTTCGGGCAGCGCACAGGTCCCATCCGGCACATTCTCCACAACCACCCAGCGGGGATCATCCGCCGCCGATTCCTTGTCCGCGTTCAGCACATCGATCACCGGCAGCCCGAACCCGGCCGTTGCGACATAGCCGAGTCCGTCCGAGCCGGTGAAGTCCCGCGTAAACTCAAAATTGAAGTTGTCCCGATAGAGTCGATCCACGTGAGCGGGGTGGCCGCGCGGCCGCCCGCGATCGAAGAGATTGCCGTTCATGATCACGTAAGGCGCGGCGCGGCCGATCCGGTTGACCCGCGCCAAGGTTTCTGCTTCCTGCCCACGCAGATAGGTGGATTCGATTCGCCGGCGGTAGGGATTGTAGAGGTGCAGATGGTTGCCGATGTTGGGATAGGTCTTGATGTGTAGGACGACGTCCCACAGGTAGTAGAAGGGCAACCGCCACAGATACTGGCCGATCAATGCGGGACCTTCCCAGAATCCGTGCTCCCGCAAGAAGCCCGCATGGTGCCGGAGATGGGCCACAAAATCATCGCGCGGGTCCACCAGACGATCAAGGTCGGGCGTTTGCACACTGTTGCCGTAGGCGTCGTCCTGCTCCTCACCGACATGCGCCACCATCCACCCGGCCAGATAGGAGCCTCCAGACACCGTGCTCAGGTAATCCGTGCGGTCCAGCTTCCCCATGTGCTGCAAGGCCTCCAGAAGCCCCAAGTGGAAGGTGGCCGACCGGATGCCCCCACCAGAAAAGGCCAGTCCGGTCAGGTTGCTGGGAAGGCCCGGTGTCGCATCGAGTAGGTGAGTGGAATCGCTCGGAGAACCGTTGGTGACACTCTTCCGGCGGGCCTCGATATAGCGAAATTCCTCCTGATAGTCGCGCGCGACCGATGAAGGGTTATACGAAAACGCACGCTGGCGGATCTCATACAATCGGGTAGGAACCGACGAACAGGCCGAGAACAGACAGACCAGCCCTACCCACACGAGTAGGTCAACAGATGACCGAACCAACCCCTTCATCATGATGCGGGGAGGATTGCACCACTCATCGTCTTTTTCACGTGACCAGGGGGGCCCTCGGGCCGTCTAGGCGCTCAGACTCTTGGCCGCACCGCGACCCGCCACAAAGCCGGTTGACCAGGCCCATTGGAAGTTGAATCCCCCGATCCGGCCGTCGCAATCGAGCATTTCGCCGATCAGGTAAAGCCCCGGGACTTTGCGTGACTCCATCGTGCGGAAGTTGATTTCGCTCAGGGGCACCCCTCCAGCCGTGACTTCGGCATAGTTCCACCCACGGTCCCGCTCCACCGGAAGCGCCAGGCTCGTGAGACCTTGCACCACCCTGCGTCGTTGTTCACGGGTGAGTTGCCCCAACGATGTCGACGGCTCCACCTTCAAGAAATGGCATAAAGCCGTTGCGAAGCGATCAGGAACTCGCATGGCCACCAGCTTGGCGACGGATCTTCTGGGCGTCTCTGCGCCCTGGTCCCTCACCCAGCGATCAACCGCCTCTGCGTTCATGCCCGGCAGGAAATGGCTCCGCATCTCCACCACATCGCCCTCTCCCTTCGCCTTCGTCCAGAATCGACTGGCATCCATGACCACCGGCCCACTCACGCCGAAATGGGTCCACAGAAGACTCCCCGTCCTCCGGTCAACTTGACGGCCCGTGACCGTGGTCGTCAGCACGACCTCTTGTGACACACCGGCCAGTTCGACATGAAACATGCCGGGAGCCAAGACCAACGGTACCAACGCCGGAAACGTGGGCGTCACGGTATGGCCGAGTTCTTGGGCGATCATCCAGCCATGCCCATCGCTGCCTGTCTTTGGCAGAGACCGGCCTCCGGTGGCGAGGATCGCCCGTCGCGCGCAACATTCGCCCTGGTCATGCCGAATCACAAAGTCAGGATCGGTGGGGGGTGCGGCGTTCGACATGATGCTCAAGACTCGATGATTCGTGCGGATCTCAACGCCAAGGGTCTGACAGCGATTCAGCAAGGCCCGGAGAACCGTGTCGGCCCGATCCGTGACGGGGAAGAGCTTGCCTGTGTCCTCCCGCTTGAGTTCGACACCAAGGGAAGCAAACCATCGCACCGTGGCGTCCACACCAAAGGCGGCTAGAATGTTTCTGACCAGATGTGGGGTACCGCTGAAGTCCTCCGGCGTCACCTGTTCGTGCGTCACATTGCACCGGCCGCCGCCGGACACCAGAATCTTGGCCCCGATCTTCTTCGCTCCGTCGAGCAGCATGATGCGGGGGCCTGTCCGACCTGCCCCTGCTTCCGCCGCAAAGATCGCCGCGGCCAACCCTGCCGCTCCGGCCCCGATAATGGCGATATCGGCACGGTCGCTCACATGCCCCTCTCAATCAATGGAGAAACGGAGCGCATTGTACCCGATTCACGCGCGGTCCGGTCGCCCGGTTTGCCCAAGTCAGCACCATCTGCCGAACGGGACGGCCGTCCGATTTCCGCCATAAGTCTTTCGAGGGGATACCTCGCAACAACCCAAGATTCTAGGTGATGACAAAAGCGCGCAGTCCTGTGGCGCAAGTGCATCACTGTTCGACACGTCGCCACATTCATCGCCAAGCCTCTGGCCGTTGCTCGTGACTGCGAGAGGTTACCTTCATCACAGACCTGGCAAGGAGTTTGCGCTCTGATGGCCTCACGAGAAGAGCCGGCCTCAAGACTCAGGCTGTCGAGACCGTCATGCGGAGATCCATGCTGAGGATGAAGAGAGATGTCGCAACATGGAGTCTCGTCGTCCTCTTTGGCCTCATCACCGACTTGCACGCGGAAGTCTTTCTCGGCGCCTATGGCGGGTGGACGCGAGGCCAGGGGACCGACGTGGCGGCCTCGTCACAGTCGTGCTTCACCGTGACCTGCCAGCCTGCATCCTACGCTACGCGCTCGGTCACATTTCAGTCAGGCGGATCTGTCGGTCTGAGGGCGGGCTATTGGTTCGAGCGGCTTCCGATGGTGGGCCTGGCAGGTGATCTCTCTTTTTACAGAACCTCCGGTTCCGGTTTCGAGCTGGACGCGGTTCCTCTCTCTGCCCTTGTGTTCTTTCGCGTCCCATTCCTGGCCACAGAGCAACAGCGCGGCGGCCGGCTTCAGCCCTATGTCGGGATCGGCCCGAGTCTCGTCGTCCAGACTGCGTCGGCCGATTTTCGCCCCGCGCTGCCTGCCCCTGTGACAGGCTGGGCGATCGCGCCAGGCTGGGATGCGCGAGCCGGATTGAGCATGCCGCTGTCGTCGCGAGTGTCGCTTTTCAGCGAATGGCGGCTCACCCAGCAACGCGTGGATATCAGGAATACGCCCCTCTTCAACCTGGGGATGAATGAGCGAATCAGTGCGACGCTGACGACGCATCATTATCTGTTTGGCGTGTCATGGCACTTCTAACCCGCACTATTCATGACGGTTCGTCGCCTTCGACCCGTTGCAGCAAAAGAGCAACGGGTGCCCCGGCAGTCGCCTGGCGAGACGGACGCACGGAGCGGGGGGACTGGCTCGCTGTCTGCAGCGGTGCCTATCCCGTTGCTCTTCAGAACGGGTACAGGCGCCGGGAAGAAGGGCGCCAGTCCCCAACAGGATGTTGACCGACCGAGCGGCGAGCCCGCCCGCCTGCATGCAGCCAACGCCGCATGAAGGCCGGGACCCATTGCAGGGACCAGTTGCAACGAAGAGGCAACAGGTACCCCCGCAATGGGTGCCCAGCAGCGTATCGGGGTACCCATTGCTCTTCTGTTGCAATGGGCCAAAGCAGCAGAAGCGTTCATGAAAAATGTGAGCTAGGTTGGGACTAGACGACGAGTTCCCAGAAGGTCGCGTGGCTGAACGTGAACAGGGGCGCTTGGCGGAGTTCGAACCGGCGGAACTCTTCGAGGTAATAATTACGAGCCAGATGAAGGGCGAGACATGTCTCGGGAGTCGCCGTGCCGCCCGGGCGCCGGCTGGCCAAATGGAGCCCCACGGCTTTACCCTACTCCGCCTTCGTAGCCTCGGCTACGAAGGCCAGGCAGCCGTGGCTTCCCCAACCTTCGCCAAGGCTTCGGTGGGCCGCCGAAGCTTCAGCGAAGGCGGCTGCGTAGGCAGGTGAATGGCCAGATGCTGGATGGTGTTCCCCTCGTATCCCTCCTGCACGTCGTAGAACAGATCCCGGACGTTGTAGAAGGTGGCCCACACCCGTTGCCGCGCGGGATGCAAGGGCTGCGCGCCATCCGTGTAATTGTAGTGGGCGAACTCGAGTTCGATATCGAAGATCCCCCTGGAACTCTGGCTGTAGTCCTCTCCCATTTCGTCCTGTGAGACGACGGTGATGCGTTTGATGAACCCGTCGTGAAACTGATTGAAGTGTTCCAGGATTGACTTTGCCTCTTCCATCGATGCGATATCGAAGCGTCTGCCGTCCGTCATCGGTGGCCTCCCGATGACGGAATGGCCCGACTCTGCCGCTCGGTGGTCCCCGCGATCCGGTACCGCAAGGCTCCGACGGCTTCCTGGACGGTCGCCGGGCTTGCGTGGACACTCTGATAGACCTGACCGGAGGCGGTGGCGATAACCAACCGCCACTGACCTTTGAACGTCGGCATCCGCGTCACCTGGACGATGCCGGCCAACGACAGGTCCTTGGTTTGCGCCGGCAGAATGTATTGCAGCGATACATGATCGCCACGCAGTTCAACCTCGTAGAATCCGGAAAGGGAAGAGACGTAGAGGGCGCCGAAGATCACCCCCGCCACTCCCAGACTGATACTAACACTGATGAAGCTCCGGTGTAGGGAGGCTCCGGCCGACGGGTAGGCGCCCCGCATCAGCCGACAGCTCACATGGAAGACCACCGCCCCGACGACGGCCGACAGTGCGGAGAAATAGACGAAGGCGACCGTCGCCCCAAGGGGGTCTCCGAATGAGAAACTGGCAGGCGGAGTCGGCATCCTACGCAGGAATTGCAACCCGTATGCCCCCGTTCGACCCGAGTGATGAGGCTCTGCCCGTCAGCCTCCTCTCATGAAAACAAAGCCCAACCTGCATTCCATTGACATCCAGTACTTCCCATTGTGGCGGGGGCGACGGTACAGTTGTACTCAACTGTGGCTGGATTGACACAGCCCCATGGCCCGCTCACAGGGCGGGCTTCATCTCCTTCCGCCAAGTGTGCTTCCATCCTGCAGGCTCCAGCACGCGCTTTGTTGAGACCGAGGTGATCGCCATGCGATAGGAGGGTCAGCGGGTAAGCGAGAGTGTCGAGGATCCCCGCGGATTGGCCCCGGAACGGGCAATCGGCGTCAGGGAATCGGCGGGGCAAATCGGAGATTGTGCGCATCGAGATTCAAGAGGTATTCCTGCATCCGTCTTTGCACATCTCCCTTGACCTGCTCGATCACTTTGCTATCGATCTCTAACAGCCCAAGTCCGGTTGGAATTTCATCCGGGCGAATCACAAAGAGGTTGACGCCCAATTCCTTCGCTCTCGATTGCGCTTCCCTCAGGCGTTGGTGAATATACCGCTCGTTCAAACGCATGAGGACGTTCAACTCCACGAGGTCCCGGAGCGGATAGGGTTCGACACGAACCGATTGCGCGGGCACATTGAGGAGGATGAACACCGTCTGACACCCAGACTGGAAGGCGATCTCAACGGGAAGGGGATTGGCCAGGTCCGCATCGAGATAGCGGTAGCCGTCAATTTCCACCATTTCAAACAAGGGATACAGGGCCATCGACGCGCGTATGCGCTTATAGAACAGGTCGTGCTTCGCTTTCATGGTTCGCGCGTCATCACCCACCGTCGACGCAAGATCGGCGTCTTTATTGGAAAAGACGACCGTCGCTCCATCCTCATATCGCTCGGCGAGAATGTCCCAGACGACAGGGCTATCGATCACATGCTGCAGATTGATCCGTTCGGCCAGCCTGGCCAAGAGCGGAAACGGGTCAAGGAACGCCTTCATTCTCCTCAACTCGAAGTACCGGTCAAATTCATCGAACGTCTGCTGAATTTCAGGCGCATGCACAAGTCGCCGAAAAGACTTCAGTGGAGATGAGAACTCGTCCATGAGGCGGAACAGAAAGCTCACGGATCGGCCCGCGAGGCGGAAGGGCATCCCGACGCATAAGGACATGACCAGGGGGAAGAATTTCAAGGCTCTCCGGACATCACGGAGGACCGACCCGCTCGGCCCCCAACCCTGCGTGACCTGGGGGA
>JACRLS010000094.1:10417-12139 GCA_016235225.1 Nitrospirota bacterium
TGGCGGAGATACGGATGAATCTCATAGATCGAATCAGGGGACGTGATATCGTGTTCCCAGATGCGAATGGTCTTCGCGGCTCCTACCGTTCCGGGAGACTCGACGAATCCCATGGCATTGCAGGTCCCCGCGGAGGAGCTCACGATGTGCGCGGGGTGGAAACCGGCATTCACCAATTCGGCGGCGGCATAGGCTTGCGTGACGGCCTTACACCCGCCCCCGCAGAAGACAAAGAGAACCTTTCCGTACTTAGCGTGTTCGAGTTCGGACATATGAATCCTGCGATGTCGGGAGACCGATCCAGATGCAGTCGTATGACGTGTGCATAATCGGTGCGGGAGTTGTTGGATGTGCCATCGCGCGTGAATTGGCACACAGACGCTGGGATCGGCCCCTCCGCATCATCGTCCTCGAGACACATGAACGCGCGGGAGAGGAAACCAGCACACGGAACAGCGGCGTGCTCCACAGCGGCATCCATGAAAGAGCCGGCTCGTTGAAGGGTCGGCTCGCACGTGAAGGAAGCTCGCTGGCCGTCGCATACGCGGTCCGGCATGGAATTCCGTTGCTCCGATCTGGGATGGTCATCGCAATTTCAGGGGACGACGTGCGGCAGGGTCTCTGGCGTGAGGCCGCATCACTGTGGCGACTGTGGCACAATGCGTGGAAGGCGAAGATTCGCGTGAGCGTTGTGTCGCCCTCAGGGCTCCGCATCTGGGAACCCAATCTCCGTGCATTTTGCGGCATCGTTATCCCCAATGTCGCCGTCATTGACTCATACGCCTTCGTGCAGTCGCTGAGAGCCGACGCGGAATCCGGCGGAGTCCAGTTCGTCTTCAACAACCGGGTGGTCAACATCGAAGCCGACGCCGGCTCCTACATCATCACCACAGAGCGACAACGGCTGCGTACGGCCGGTCTGATCAACGCCGCCGGTCTGCATGCCGATGAGGTGGCGGCGCTGGCTCTCTCCACCAAGAAGTACTCCGTCTCGCCGCTGCGGGGCGAGTATTACGAACTTGTGACGGAGAGCAAGAAACACCTCATCCGGCGCCTCGTGTACCCGGCTCTCCCCCCTCAATCGGCAGGAAAAGGCATCCACTTCAGTCCTCGCCCGAACGGGCAACTGTTCCTGGGACCGAACACCGTGCCGGTCGACAGCAAGACGGATTACACCTCGAGAAAGACGCCCCCGGGAGTATTCGTTCAGGCCTTGCAAAAGTTCCTCCCAGCCCTCGAAGAACGAGACCTTCGCTGGGCTTACTCCGGCATCCGCCCCCAGGTGAAGGGCTCGAACGGACACAAGGGCGACTTCATCATTGCCTCGGACTCCGAGGACCCACCCCTGATCAATTTGGTGGGAATCGAGTCGCCCGGGCTGTCGGCCGCCTTGGGCATTGCGAGACACGTCGCCGATACCACGTGCATCCAGAGGCGGTTTCATGCTTCGAACAGTGGGACTCTGCTTACTCACGCCGTCCTCGAACGTCGCCGGTGACTTCGTTCCTCTTCTTCTTTTCGCAAGACGCGGTACAGGATCTTGCCATGGATGGTTCTGGGGAGCTCGCTGCGAAACTCGATTTTTCTGGGAACCTTGTACGGAGCCAAGAATCGCCGGCAGTGCTCCAGGAGATCATCGGCAGTGGATGGAATCCCATCCGGAACGACAAAGGCCTTGATGGATTCAGCACCTTCTCCCCGCGCGACCCCGACCACCGCCGC